>CAZFWL010000142.1:0-7025 GCA_964522775.1 uncultured Halomicronema sp. | reverse complement strand
TGTGGCTAACCCTCGACAATGGCCAAATCTTTTTCTGTGGTGAGTTTACGACTGACGAAACTGGCTCAGTCTTTATTACCTTAAATCCTACCGACAGCATTCCCCAGGGCGTCAAGGCTCAGGACGTTTTTGTCACTCAGGCAGATACAGCAGCTCCTCTGGAGCCCACAGGCGATCCGATCATCGTGGGCCAAATCTAACGCTGTTCTGGCCCAGTCATGACCATGCCAAATTTCTCAGCGCCCAGGCTGGCGTGACGATGGCATGGGGTCGATACGCAGTCTATGCTTCAGTTACCTCATCTAAGGCGAGACAAAGGTTGCGGCAGGGTTAGAGAGTAGAGAGAACTCGATGCTACAGTTGGGCAGACTGAGCTCGACTGCAAACCCCATGCCATCGCAATCATCCGTTTCGGATGACTGCTGAATGCCGCGTGTGGCAGCAGCAGACATTGATGAGGACAGAAGCATGATTTGGCGCTCTAGCATGATGGCCCTTGGGCTCGCGGTGTTGCCGTTGTTATCGGTGCTGGCTGGGACTAATCACTGGAATGCGATCGCCGCTTCGTCATTGATCGATATCGCGCGAGTTGAGGAAGCCCTCGCCCAAACGCCCACCTCTACCGCTGACCGTGAGCAGCTGGAGGCTGGTTTGCTCCAGCTGCATCCAGATATTGTGGCGGTGCGCCCTAGTTCCTCGACCTCTCTGTATGAGGATGGTACAGAGTTCACGGCTTGGTCACCGGCGATTACCCTCCGCGCGGGACTCTCGATTGAAGAACAGCAGGAGATCGCGTTGACCGCGGCCGAATACGTCATCGATTTCCAGATCGAGAAATCTGGGTCTTTGATTACCCCCAATCTTGACGCTCCGGTTTATGGCGGCATCGTTTTATTTGTTGAAGTCGAGGAAGATAGCTATCCTCAGGTCGATTTCATTAATTTCAGCGTACTTAGCCGCAGTCCCGAAGCGGTTGAAATTTCCTTGCGCATTTTGACCGAAGATGACTATGCCGAGACCATGGTTGCGCGGTTTGCTGAGGGGCAGTTCACCGCGATCGGAGCAGGCCAGGAGAACCCGGCTGAGACAGCCGCGACGCTGCTCGAGACTGGCTTTACTCAGCTCTATCAAGAAGCCGACCTCGCCGCTGCAGAAGCGTCATTTGATACCGCATTACAGCTCTTTCGAGACTTGTCTGATGTCAGTGGTGAATACGACGCCCTGCGGGGATTAGTCGCGGTTTATGACCAAACAAATCGCACCCCAGCAGGGACTGCCCTGTTGCGGCGGCAGGCTGAAATTGCCCAGTCATTGGTTGATCCTCTAAAGCTCCGGGGGGTCGCTGGCGATTTACGGTGTCGCGCTGAATGGGACGATGCGATCGCTAGCTACAGCGAAGCCCTTGATTTTTATCGACGGAATCGGCCAGACGTTTTCAACCTGCAAGAAGCCCGGAGCGTGCTGGATCAAGAAGTGACCACGCTAGCCGCCATGGCGCAAACCTACATTCGGGCGGGGCAACTAGACGAAGCCGAAAGGGTACTGCGGGAAGCAATTACGCTGCTGGATCAGATTTTGGCCAATGCTCAGCGTAATCGCAGTGATGATGACTTCGATACGGACGAAGACATCCGGCAGTTTACTGAGTGGTACAGTGATCCGTTTAGCAGCACGAACCTTTATCAAATGCTGCAGCATGTGCTCATTCGTCAGGGGCGTACCGACGAAGCGCTTGTCGCGATTGAGCAGGGACGCACACAAGGTTTAGAAGAACTGTGGGCAATCAAACAACCGGGAGACCGGCTGAGCCCGCCCAGCTTGGATGAAATGAAGGCGATCGCGCGGCAGCAAGACGCGACGCTTGTCACTTACAGTTTCGATACCTTCATTGACAGTTGTGGCGGCGATATCACCCCGCCGCAATTACTTACTTGGGTGATTACGCCGACCGGAGACCTGCAGTTTCATCAGCAACCTGTAGAATTATCGGCCTTGCCCAACTCGCCTGACGACGTGCAAAACCTGGTGGAGGATGCTCGCGTCGCGTTGGGTGCCCGTGGGATCAGCATCATTGCGGCTAATCCAGAAATCCGCCTTCGGGGCAGCGAGACGGAAGTTCCCTATTTGCGATCGCTACATCAGCTTTTGATCGAACCCATTGCCGCCACGCTCAGCTCCGACCCCAGCGATCGTATTATTTTTATCCCTGATTTTGTGCTGTTTATGGTGCCATTTCCGGCCTTGCAAGCACCTGATGGCACTTATCTAGTGGAACGGCATACCCCCCTTACAGCTCCCTCCATCCAAGCGTTATCGCTGACAGCGCAATCCCGGCAGAGATCGCTGCCTGCTCGCAGTAACCCGCTCATCGTCGGCAATCCCACTTATGCCCCGCTCCGTCTCGGTGGCCAGCAGCTCAATCTTGAACCGCTGCCATGGGCCGGACAAGAGGCTCGCCGTATTGCAGAATTGTTAGAAACTGAACCGCTAATCGGGGACGCCGCCACCAAAACGGCGATTTTGCAGCGATTTTCCGAGGCGAGTGTGATGCACTTTGCTACCCATGGCTTGTTAGAAGGGGTAACGCCCTTTGACCTGCCAGGAGCGATCGCCGTTGCTCAGTCCACAGGCGGTCAAACTGACTTTATTGAATTGCCCTATAACCAGCGGCAAATATCTTTCTCCGATCTGGGTTTGATCAACACCAATGAAATTTTGCTCTTTCGGCTGCAAGCCGAGTTAGTCGTCCTAAGTGCTTGTAACACGGGCAGCGGCGATCTCACGGGTGATGGTGTTAACGGTCTCTCACGCGCCTTCATTGCCTCTGGAGTTCCCAGCGTTGTGGTGTCTTTGTGGGCTGTACCCGATGGTCCCACAGGAGAACTCATGACGACCTTTTATGAAGAATGGCTCGGCGGTAGCGATAAGGCCACGGCTTTGCGAACGGCCATGCTTGAAACGATGGCGACTTACCCAGACCCGATTAATTGGGCTGCTTTTACGCTCATTGGCGAAGCTGATTAGGCGTAAGTGATCCGGATTCAGCCTTAAAGCGTCACAGATATCCTGATATATCGATACGGATATCTCGGCTTTGGGTGGTGTTATCAAAAGCGTGATTCATGAAGAGGCTGACCAGCATTTGTGAAACAGCAGAGAGATGGCTGCTTCCGTCTGCGATTACCAGCTCTGTCCAAGATGAAAGCGTCACCTGGTTAGCCTCTAACATCACCGGTATTTGAGTTGATAATTTCAAATTCCGCCATTTTATGCAGTATTTCTATGTTGACAGACTCAACAGTAATCCTTGATAGATAAAATTATTAAAGAATGCTCTTAGTTATGACCTATTTCTAGTTAGTGTCACTCTAAACTTAGCAATCCCAAACCTTAACCTGACCTTAGCTTTCCCTGAACCTAGAATCACCCTGGGTAGGTAAATTTGAGTGGTAGGTTGTAGCCATGTGCACGACTTTAATACCTCAAAATATTAGGCTCATAATCAGGGCGTCTGCGTCATTGTGATGACTCGTTTGCCACTTAACAATTTATGGACAATCTCCGGATTGACTCAACCTTAGAATGTCTTAACCTGCATCATTTTGGTGTCAAGCCAGGCACTCTTGGTAATGTTGTTTTCCAAGCCTTTGAACAAGATCTTGTCTTGCCGGGGGTGATCTTGTTGACTCAGGATGGCGGTTTGCTAGGAGTCATCTCTCGTCGACATTTTCTTGAAGTCATTAGCCGACCGTATGGCCGAGAACTGTTTTTACGGCGGCCAGTCACCACGTTACACCGATTTATTACTCACGACTTCTTGCGCCTTTCGGGCACCACGAAGATTACTGAAGCGGCCCAAAAAGCGATCGCTCGACCTTCGGAACTGTTGTACGAACCCATCGTCGTCGAATCACAACAATCACCCACTCAGCCGTTCTACCTATTGGATGTACATGATTTATTGCAGGCACAATCGGCAGTACATCAGTTGACGACTAAATTATTGGCGGAGAAAACGCGGACTGAGCGGATCCAGAGCGAAAAAATGGCGAGTTTGGGCAAAATGATGGCCGGTGTTGCCCATGAAATTCGTAACCCCGTCAACTTTATTTGGGGAAATCTCCACTATTTTGAGGAATATACCGAAGATTTGATCACTTTAACCAAGGCATATGAAGAGGAAAACGTTCCTCAGAGCGACTCACTTGTGCAGCTCAAACGACGCCTCGACTTGGACTTTATTTTGAGCGATTTGCCCCAGGTTGTGCAAAGTATGAAAACCGGGACGGATCGTCTTCGTAATTTGGTGACGAGTTTGCGGACGTTTGCGCGGATGGATGAATCACAACGAGACTGGATTGATATTCATCAGAGCTTGGATGGCACACTACAAATCTTAAATAATCGCTTAAAGGAAGGCGTCACCATTCACAAAAAATATGCTGATGAACTGCCCAAGCTTCCCTGTTTTAGTGGCCAAATTAGTCAGGTATTGATGAATATTATTAGCAATGCCATTGATGCATTGTTAGCTTACGAGGCAAGACAATTAAAGCCAGTAGAGGCAACGATTGATCACACGTCTGCTGGATCGTTGTCAGTTGCGTCTGGTGGGTGGACTCCCTGTATTACGCTCACTACCCACCATTGTGAACGCCTCCCGGCAGATATCACTAGCAATATGCAGGAGACTACTCTTACAAACACATCTTGGATATCGATTCGCATCCGTGATAACGGGCCAGGTATCCCCCCTGCGATTCAAAGCAAGGTGTTTGACGACTTTTTTACCACCAAGCCAGCGGGAGATGGCACCGGACTTGGTCTACCGATTACCCGCCAAATTGTGACCGAAAAACATGGCGGCCACTTGATTTTGCGATCGCCGGTTGCCGTTCTAAGTCACACGGCAAATCAGCCTGCACCAGGGACTGAGTTTGAAATTTTACTGCCTACTCAGGCCAACTCACAGGTCAACGCTGCTTCCCCCTCGCCAAATTTGGCCCACTGGGTATGACACATTGCGCTGATGACGTTTTTGATGTCTTGGCTAGTTTCTAGGCAAGGCATCAAAACTGCCACGGTTTATTCCACGGCTAGGGAGACACGGTTGCCCCCAATGTCGCGCAAATTCGTCAAGAAAACGGCGACATCGTCATAAGGCAAGTTTTTATCCGCTTTCAGCAGGAGGGTCCCGTCTGGGTTTTCGGCAAAATGCGTGCGAATGCGCTGGGTCAACTGCTGAAAACTGATTTGTTCGTCTTCCAAAATGATGTTGCCGTTGCTATCGAGACCGATGATGAGGGCTTCGACCTGGACTTCAGCATCAACTTCGGCATCAGTGCCTTCAACATTTTCAGGAATCTCAATGCCGATCAATTGTCGGCCCGTCAAGGTCATGGAAATGATGATGAAAAAAGTGAGCACTGTCATCAACACGTCCATCATGGGCACAAGGTTGACTTCAGGGATTTTGGAGGCGGGCGAGCGACGACGACGCATGGCAGACAGAAAAAACTTGAGCAGGGGATAAATTTGATCGCTGGGTCAAAGAGCTGATGGAGTCCAGATTAGAGGGCTATTCTTCGATCGCTAACGATACGCGATCGCCCCCAATGGCCCGCATTTCGCCCAAAAATTGAATCACTTGCTCGTAGGGTAAGTCGCGAGCAGGCAGCAAATAAACCACATGGTCCGCATTTTGGGCCAAGTAGGCTTCCATTTCGACTTTGAGAGTGTCTTTGTCGATGGGATTAGTATTGACCGTGAAGCCGCCGTCAGCCTGCATTTCAACGATAAAAGGATTGGTGGTGGGCGGCGTTGGCGGGGACTCTTCGGGCTGCGCAGCTGGTAGCTGCATGTCGATCGCTTCTTCGCTGCCCAGGGTGAGGGTCACGACGACAAAAAAGGCCAATACCCCCATCATGACCGTCAGCATGGGAATCAGGTCAATCTGGGGCGGGGCCGTATCTCTGGTTTCGCGAAAGCGCATAGCGGCGAATGGGGTAAGCGTCAATAACGTTCGGCCACAAATGGCTCAGAGCGAGGCGGTGCGGGTTGGTTTTCGGCTGCCGATAGGGCTGGCTCGTACCAATATTGTCGATATATCAGCTCTAGTTCGTTGCCCGCTTCGGAAAAGTAGTCCATCTGCTGGCCTTGGAACGTGACCATGATGCGGAAAACCAGGAGGGCCATAATTGCGACGACCATCCCCGCGGCGGTGGTGATGAGCGCTTCGCCAATACCCGCTGCAGCTTGGGAGGTATCCGTGTTGCCGCCGCCCCCAATATTGAGGTTATTGAAGGTGGCAATCAGGCCCGTTACTGTACCGAGCAAGCCCAACAGGGGAGCCACAGCCACAATGGTTTCGAGCAGTTTGTCGCCGCGCCGCATCTGCACAAATTCTTTATCCCCCGCATTTTCAAGGGCGAGGCGAAAGGTCTCTGGGGAGGGATTTTTGAGTCTTAGGGGGGCGAGCAAAAAGCGACCGACGGGTGTGTCGTTGGCTTGGGCCGCGATCGCCGCCGCTTCATCTAAATCCTGGCGGGCTGCGTCGAGCACTTCATTGACGACCTGGCTTTCGCGTTTAAGTAAGCTTGTCCAAAACCAAGTCCGCTCCAGCGCTGTCGCGATCGTCAAGACTGAGCAGCCTAAAATTGGCACCATTACGGGGCCACCCCTAGCCAAAAAATCAAATACAGTCGTCATATAAGCGGCTCTAGTGAAAGCAGGTCTTACGAATCACTCTGGTGATCAACGTGGGCTTCAGTCCAGCAAAGTCTGATGCCTCATGCTGTCAGTCAGAATAACGAAAGTCCTCATGTCAAAGATTAACAGAAGTCCTTATTGAGTTTAATTCCGGTTTAAGGCAACGATTTTGGGCATGACGAAAGCAACGCTCACCGCTTAAAGGTCGGTTTAGACTCAGGTGCCTAATCGGATTTCCCGTCAGAGCGAAGGCTAATGATAACCAAATAAAGTGACGACCGCTGTAGAAAAAGTTCCGGGCAGGTTCGGTGCGATCG
>CAZFWL010000141.1:0-7028 GCA_964522775.1 uncultured Halomicronema sp. | reverse complement strand
GGTGATTGCCCAGGATGATCGACCATGTGGGGGCGTGGCTGACCAATCACGATCAACCCCGCGTGAAGCCGGGACAAAAATTGCTGGTAGTCTCGAATCCAGTGATCTTTCGCCACTATGGTGATCGCCTCGTCCAGTCTTTAGAGTCAGTGGGCTATCAGGTTAGCACCTGCATTCTGCCTGCTGGGGAACGTTACAAAACCCTCCGCACCATCCAAAAAATTCACGATGCCGCCTACGAGGCTAAGCTCGAACGCAAGTCCGCCATGGTGGCCCTGGGCGGCGGCGTCATTGGCGATATGACTGGCTTTGCTGCCGCGACTTGGCTACGGGGCGTTGGCGTGGTTCAAGTTCCAACCTCCCTGTTGGCGATGGTTGATGCTTCCATTGGTGGCAAGACTGGCGTCAATCATCCCCAGGGCAAAAATTTGATTGGCGCATTTCACCAACCGCGTCTCGTTGTGATTGAGCCTCAAGTGCTAAAAACGTTGCCGCCTCGGGAATTTCGGGCGGGGATGGCTGAGGTCATTAAATATGGCGTCATTTGGGATGCTGAGTTGTTCGACGCGTTGACTCAAGCACCCCGGCTTGACCAGTATCGCTATGTTGAGGGTGAACTGCTGCAAACAATTTTGACGCGATCATGTCAGGCTAAGGCGGATGTGGTGGCTCAGGATGAGAAAGAATCGGGGCTGCGGGCCATTCTCAACTATGGACACACGATTGGCCATGCGGTCGAAAGTGCCACTGGCTATCGGGTCGTGAACCATGGCGAAGCGGTCGCGATCGGCATGGCGGCCGCTGGTAAAATTGCCACGGCGCTCGACCTGTGGTCAACGGACGACGAGCAGCGCCAACAGCACCTCATCGAAAAAACGAAACTTCCCACCACCATTCCTAGCCAGGCGGGGGCCGAAGCGCTGATCGCTTTGCTGCAGGGCGATAAAAAAGTGGAAGACGGTCGCGTACGGTTTATTTTGCCGAGGGCGATCGCGGATGTTTTCATCACCGATCAGGTCACCAACAACGACATCCGCCCCGTGTTGGCCGCTCTGACCGCCCCGTAAATATTTCACACACCATCCTCATACCCAACTATCCATCCACCCTTATGCAACTCCAAGACCGCAACCCCAAGACGACTCCCCAAAATACATTGACGACCCGCACGGCTACCGTCAGCCGCACCACGGGCGAAACCGATGTCCAAGTCACGATCAATATTGACGGCACCGGGCAGTGTGACGCGCAAACGGGGGTGCCGTTTTTAGACCACATGCTGCACCAAATCGCTTCCCATGGTTTGTTTGACCTCACCGTTCATGCCAAGGGTGACTACGAAATCGACGATCACCATACCAACGAAGACGTGGGTATTACGTTAGGCATGGCGCTGCAGCAAGCGTTAGGCGATCGCAAAGGCATTGTCCGTTTCGGCCATTTTGTCGCCCCGTTGGATGAGTCTTTAGTTCAGGTCGCCTTAGACTTTTCCGGCCGCCCCCACCTCAGCTATGGTTTGGAAATTCCGACTCAGCGAGTCGGCACCTACGACACTCAGCTAGTCCGTGAATTTTTTGTTGCTGTGGTCAATCACAGTCAAATGACCCTGCACATTCGTCAGCTCGACGGTATTAACTCCCACCACATTATTGAAGCGACGTTCAAAGCGTTTGCCCGCGCTATGCGTATGGCGACCGAAGTCGATCCCCGACGCGCCAGTCAAATCCCCAGCTCTAAAGGGGTCCTGTAGTCAGCTGAGTCATAAAGTCTGCTATGAGGTAGTAAGTGAGCTGTGATGTAGTAATGATTTCCAGAACGCTCATGTTCGCGTCAACTTATCAAGCCGACGTCAACTACACTTGTCAGTTATTAGGAGTAATTTAATTCCTTTGACTTCAGTTATGCTCTACTCGAACTTACCTTCAAGTCTAGTGATTTCGTCTGGATTATTAAGTTTCCAAATCTCATATTTTTCAGTCGATGCTTCAAGATGAGCATCAATATTATTTGTATCTACCCAAATGCCAAAATCTTGAGGTGCATCTTTTGATTTTTGGCCAGTTATTTTTTCCATAATCCACATTCCAACGACAGGAGTAAAATGGGATGTATCTGTAAAGTACATCATATGAGGAGAAGCTGTTTCAGCTGTAACAGTGTTTAAGACATCAAAATCCCAAAAAGGCGTTATGTTTGAAATTGCCTTCTTCCAATCTAAGTATATATTTTCCTTGCCTCTAATTTTCCTTTCGTGGGTTGTAAATACATGGGCAGGAGCGATGAATACCGTGAGTTCTAACTCATGATTCTTGCAATACTCAACAATGTCATTAAAAAACTTTATGTTCTCCTGAATATTTTCTGAAGAAGAAAATTTTTCGCTTTCTGCCTCACCGTCTAACCACTGAAAAAAGTACTTATTCCAATCATAGTTTTGATTCGCTTTAAGATACTGCACCTTATTTTTTACGTCCCAAAAGCCATCACTTTCATAAAATAGATCAATTTTAGGGTTTTGAAAACTCTGTGCAATTGTTGTAAGACTGTCGTTTAGCGAAAATAATGAAAAATTAAATATTGCGATATCTCGCAATGTAGTATTTCTACGTGATAAGCGGTAATCTTCAAATCCGGTTCTAGTTCGATAAGAATTATCAAATACCCAAAAATCTAGACCCAAATATATTTCTTCTAAGTTTGAATTATTAACATGAGCATGCTGAATATAATGAAGCATTTCGTAGGGTCTCATGCCTGGAAATGATAAGTTGTAAGCTGACTTTCCATCGAATTTGATTTTGCTAGGGTTGATTCCGTTATTGACTCTAGATGTACCAATTATGAGGACTTCAGAGTTGTCTCTGGTTGCAGAAATAGCTTTGTAAAGCCTAGAGTTGTCCATCTGCCGGATCTTTACATTATTGAAAGATCTTATTTTGGGTGATTCAAAAAAGCCGTACGGATCTACTAGGAAATTTATGCCAAAAACTATGCCTAGACATGAAAATAAGATGCTTGTTAGGCCGTAATAAAAAAGCGAAAAATTGGCATGCGAACTCTTGCTTCCTTTTCTTTTTGTAACCATTATTTTATTGAATCTAATTGGCGTTAGAATTTGCGAATTTTAGAACTGAAAATATAAGAATTCAGAGCCTTTCCCGAAGGATAAAACTATCCAGGAAAAAAGAATTCCTAGTATGATTGTCCACTTGAGGTCTGGTCGAAATGATTCTGCAAGTTCGTTAGTATTTCTTGTGGTGAAAACAATCAACAGAAGTATCGATAATGATACAAGGTTAATGCAGTTTAAGAGCCCGGTATTTCCAGGGAGGTTGGGTAAGGCAGTCGAAATTCCACTGCCTTTGAAAGTGCTTCCAATGAAAGAAGTCCAACCCAATATGGGTTCTAGTCTGCCTGGTAAGACTAAAGCACGAGGATTTATCATTGCATTAATATAACTACTTGCATCAGCGAGGCTAGTCACTCTGAAAATCACCCAACTAAATACAACAGCAATAAAGGTGATACTTTGTGCTATCCAAACAGAAACATTGATGCTCAAATTTGAGAAAACTCTGTGGATAATAAGATAGGAACCATGCATACCTCCCCAAATGATGAAGGTCCAGCCAGCTCCATGCCAAAGACCACCAAGTAACATGGTAAGCATTAAGTTAATATACTGACGCAACTTGCCTTTACGATTACCGCCTAGAGGAATATACAGATAGTCCCTCAAAAAGTTAGAGAGTGTGATGTGCCATCGTCGCCAAAAGTCAGCAATTGAGCTTGCCTTATAGGGTGAATTAAAGTTTATAGGAATATTGACATTGAACATTTTGCCGAGACCCACGGCCATATCAGAATATCCAGAGAAATCGAAATAGAGCTGTAAAGTATAAGCGAAAGCACCAAACCAGGCTTCAATCATACTAATGCTTTGAGCATTGTCGAATATGCCTGCAACCCAAGGAGATAGACTATCTGCGATTATCACTTTCTTAGATAACCCTAGAATAAAGAACATTAAGCCGACAGAAAATGATTGATTCGAAAATGAAAACATTTTCTTGCTTTCTAATTCAGGGATTAGTTGATTGTGCCTTAAAATTGGGCCAGCAATAAGTTGAGGAAAGAAAGTGATGAATAGGCTGTAGTTGGTTAGAGAAGAAATATGCTCTTCACCTTTATAGGCATCTACAAGATATGCGATTTGGGTAAAACTATAAAAAGATATAGCTAACGGTAATATTATTTGTGGGACTTGGAGATTCAAGGAAAAAATACCGTTAATGTTTTCAACTAAGAATCCAAAGTATTTGAAGAATCCAAGTATACCCAAGTCAAAGATAATCCCTAGCCACATCAGTGTTTTAGCTTTAGTGGAAGAGGGTTGGCATCGAATGATAATGCTGCCAAGAAAATAGTTGACAAGAACTGAAATTATAAGCAAGAAAATATATTCGGTTTTCCAATATCCATAAAAGTAGATAGAAGCGATTAGCAAAAATATAGAGGCCGATTTGAAAGCCTGGAATCTAGCGATTCCATAAAAAAATATTAGGGTAATGGGTAGAAATAAGAAAATAAATTCAGGAGAGTTGAATAACATATTTTCTAGGTTTTTTTGTTTCCTGGGTTTGTCTGATGCATTGATTTTGTTGGCCCCCGGAAATCTTAGTCAGTCCAGCTAGCCGTTTATGTCTTCAGAATAATTTGTGGGCAAGTGCATGGTTTCATTAATGCCCATACTGTCCCTGGAAATCACTCCTCTCGTTAAAAGCTTTAATGAAGAGTTGCTAGCAGTGACTGATTTCCAAGATTAGCCCTGAATATCGACTATGCCATCAGCGACTGACTTGTGTCAGTTGATTAGTTTTTACTTACAGAGATTCTTTATTGTGAAACTCAAAAAAAATGATGATCACGTTATGTCATCGCGATCTAAACTCTTTGTTGTTCCAGTTGTCCCTTTTGCCTTCCCCTAAAAGGCTGTGACTTGATATGCATCTTCCCGAAGATCCTGAAACTCAGCCTCAAATCAACATCGTGCCGATGATCGATGTGATTTTTGTGGTGCTGACGTTTTTTATTCTGTCGAGCTTGTTTCTGACGCGGGCCGAAGGCTTGCCGGTCAATCTGCCGGGGGCGGCCACCAGTGAAAATCAACTGCAACAGCACACCCTCACCCTGACGATTACCAGCGGTGGTGATTTGCAATTAGGCAATGAAGCAGCTGCCTTGGAGTCTCTGGTAGAGCAGGTTCAGGCACGTCGGGTAGGAAATCGCCCACTGTTGATGATCATTCGCGCTGATCAAGAGGTCCCTCACGGTCAAGTGATTGCCGTGATGGATCAACTACGGCAGGTCCCGAATGTCGAGTTAGCGATCGCCACTGAACCCGAGTAACCTTTAATCTTTCATCCTGCGCTTAAGGGATGTGACGTCTGATTGAGTGCCTGATCAACCGCTTGAGCTTTAGAGAGACTAAAACGTATCAGGAGTGATTTGCAATAAGAGATTCTTCTTGCAAATAATGGGGATCACTCGCTATTATTGTCAACAAGGCGTCACTGTTGAGAGGGAAATCACGTGGCTTATACAGCATCGGCTCTCAAGGCTGAGTTGAACGAACGCGGGTGGCGCATGACCCCTCAGCGGGAAATTATTCTGGAAACGTTTCAGCATTTGCCAAAAGGCGAGCACCTGAGTGCTGAAGATCTGCGCGATGTCTTGAAAGACGAAGGAGAACAGGTCAGTCTATCCACGATATATCGTAATCTCAAGCTACTAGCGCGCATGGGGATTTTGCGTGAGCTCGAGCTGGCAGAGGGCCAAAAACGCTACGAAATTAATCAACCTTCGCCACATCATCATCACCATCTGATTTGCGTTCGCTGTAGCAAGACCATTGAGTTTAAGAATGATTCAGTGTTGAAAGCTGGTGCACGTACTGCAAAGAAAGCTGGCTATCAGTTATTGGACTGCCAATTGACGATTCACGCCGTGTGCCCTACATGTCAGCGATCGCTGCTGCCTGTCTGAGTTTGAACATGTCGTCAGGGTAGCCAGGTGGGTTGGCGGCCCGCCAGGGACAAAATGTTCGGCTCGGTAGCGGTAGGAATGCCAGCCAAGCGCTGCTCAGTTGTTTGAAATAGCGGCAGCAGAACAGTCTGCACCCGCTCGTTTGCCGGGTTGCCATCGGGAGAAAGGGCGACGGCTAGAACGGCGGCCAAGCCATCCGGCGAAATATTCATCGACACCCGAGCCTGCGGCGGAAAATTTAGCAGGCGCAGGGGCTGCGGCTCCTCAGTGAGAGCGATCGCGGCCAAAAAGGGTTGTTCCTGGTACTCTTCACTGGGTAGCAAATCACTGGCCAACACGTACAGAATGCGATCTGTTGGATCAAATTCGGCACTGATAATGGAACCAGTGGCATCCAGTAGTTCCGTTTCTTCCCCTTGGTTAGTCACTAAAACGAGGGTTTCGACAAATCGTCGTTCTGGATCGTTCTGGTTAAAGTTCACCATCGCGGCAGCCGTGCCATCGCTGGTGATGTCAAACACGCGACCAAACTCCGGCAAAAAATCCAGAGGTTCAGCCGTTGCCGTGGCGTCGGGGTCGAGCGGAATGACTGCGGTGCCTTGCCCCTGCAACATGAGCAAACTGGCACTATCTGGCCCAATCAAAAATTCGCCACCCGGCTCGGTGTCTAGACGTCGGGGGGCGCTATCTTCGGTCACCACCCACGGGCCGAAATCTGCCGGATTCGACTGATTTACCCGTTGCACCACGATCGTCTGTCCGTCGGGAGATAAGTCAAACGCGAGGTTTTGGTACCCATTGCTGCCCAGAATCGGGGTGACGGCTCCTTCCTCTCCCGGCTCAAAGCTGACGGTTCGATCACTCTCTACATTATCTTCTGGCGGCAGTGGTGCTAAGCCCGTCGCCACCGCGTACAGTTCAGCAGCGGGAGGGGTTGTTGCCGATTCGGCTGCAGCGGTTGGAATGGCCGATACCAGGATGCG
>CAZFWL010000140.1:0-7049 GCA_964522775.1 uncultured Halomicronema sp. | reverse complement strand
TGAATCTTATTGCTGCTCTGAATCCTGAAAAGTTGCGGCAGCATCCACATTTCAAGGATTACTAGCAGCTGCCACGATGCTGCAACTCGATGCTTCCCAGCATTTTGAAAACTACCTGGAGACGGCCGAACCTGACGGCTGCAACAATGCCCGTAAGACTTTTAGCCGCATTGCCTAATCCGTAGACAAGTAGGTGTAGTGGTTAAGGCTGTGTTCATAGTGCTGGAGCAAGAGTTGCGCCTCTTGAATCGTAATTTTGCCGTCTTGTAGAGCATGCTCAGAGCGGCGACGAATGTTTTCAATTAGGTCTTCTGAATCATATTGCACATAGCTGAGCACCTCTGTCATCGTGTCGCCTTTCACCACATGCTCGATGTGATAGCCCTTAGGCGTCATGTGAATATGAACCGTGTTGGTGTCACCAAACAAGTTGTGCAGGTTACCCATGATTTCCTGATAGGCGCCGCCGAGAAAGAGGCCCAGATAGTAAGGCTGGTGCTCTTGAATAGGGTGTAATTCCAGCACCGACTTCACATCTCGCAGGTCGATAAACTGCTCGATTTTGCCATCGCTGTCGCAGGTGAGATCGGCCAGGGTGGCGCGATTGGTGGGTTCTTCATCCAGCCGATGAATGGGCATGATGGGGAACAGCTGGTCGATCGCCCAAGCATCTGGCATGGACTGAAACACAGATAGGTTGATGTAGTAGATCGACGCTAGATTTTTCTCTAACTCTTCCAAATCGTCCGGTACGTAGTCTTCGTGTCGTACCAGTTCCAAGATGCGGCGACAACAGGCCCAGTAGAGCCGTTCCACTTTGGCCCGCTCCGTCAGGCTGAGGTAGCCAAAGTTAAATAAGCTGATGGCTTCGTCTTTGAACTGAACGGCATCGTGATAAGCCTCTTGATAGGTGTTGATGGTGACATGGGCGTAGGTGTCGTAGAGTTCACGCAGCAAAGCGTGATCGTCGGCAGTTGGTGGGTCAATGGGTTCTAAGCCGGGGCGATCGCTCGTTCCCAGCACATCAAATACCAATACCGATTGATGAGAGGCGATCGCGCGGCCACTTTCGCTAATCAGGGTTGGTACCGCCATATTGCGAGCAGAGCAAGCTTCCTGCACTTCGGCAACGACATCGTTGGCGTAGTTTTGAATGCTGTAGTTTTTCGAAGCGGGGAAGTTGGTCTTCGAGCCGTCATAATCAATGCCTAGGCCGCCGCCGACATCGAGGTAGCCCATTTGCGCGCCCAGCTCCGACAGTTCCACATAAATTTGGCAGGCTTCTCGTAGGGCATCTTTGATAACGCTAATCGCGGAAATTTGGGAGCCAATGTGGAAGTGCAGCAGTTGCAGACAATCCAACATCCCGGCAGCTTTGAGCTGTTCTACCGCGCTAAGCACCTCAGGAATGGCGAGACCAAACTTAGCGCGATCGCCCGCCGAACCACCCCAGCGACCAATCCCTTTACTGCTGAGCTTGGCCCGCACACCGAGAATGGGGCGAATCTTCAATCGCTGACTCGCGGCAATGACGAGGGGCACCTCTTCCAGTTGTTCCAGCACAATGATGGGGGTGTGGCCCAGCCGCTGACTGAGCATGGCCGTTTCCACGTATTCGCAATCTTTGTAACCGTTGCAGATCAGCAACGAGCCGGGATTGTCTAAAGTTGCCAGTGCAATCAGCAGTTCCGGCTTCGACCCTGCTTCCAGACCAAAGTGATGGGGCTGACCAAAGCGCACCAAATCTTCGACCAAGTGCCGTTGCTGGTTGCATTTCACCGGAAATACGCCGCGATAAACGCCGTCATAGCGGTAGCGGGCGATCGCTTTAGCAAAACAGGCATTCAACCGTTCAATGCGATCTTCCAAAATGTCGGAAAAGCGAATGAGAATCGGCAGCCCCAGATTCCGTTGCTTGAGCGCTGTCACCAGGTCAAACAGGTCGAGGGAACCACCGCGATCGCCTCGGGGTGCCACCATCACATGTCCCGCCGCGTTGATGGAAAAGTACGGATCCCCCCAACCGTGAATGCGATAGAGCTCTTCGCTGTCTTCAATCGTCCAAGGCGCGCGCGATTGGCCATTTTGGGGCTCGGTCTTGACCTGCGATCGCAGCGCTTGCAGCATTTCTTCACTAGATTGCCGAGTCGGTGACATATGCTCTTGCTCCTCTTTTGCACTGCGCCAGGAAACCGAAAACTGAGCGCCGACAGCAGCGCCATGAACGGTACCGAATTACTCATCGTTCCGTTAAGCGTAGCAGGGCGATCAGACTTCCCCCCATACGGTCCAAGATCGACCGATTGGATTGCTCTATAATCGCAACGCATTGCTTTCTATGCTTCGCTGCTGCATCCACAGGAAAAGAGGAAATTGTCGAGCTCCTCTGCCATCTACCCAGATTATGCTTAATGCTCAACGTCTAAATAGAGCGCTGGCTCGACCGTCTGCAGAGTTGGGCTTGCTGGCTGAATTCGCCAACCTCCGGCCGGACTTGCAAATCCATCTCTATAGTGAGCTGCCGTCTACGAATGAAACGGCGTGGCAGTTAATTGGTCAGGGTCGAGGGGCTGGCACCGTGGTCATTGCGGCGAGGCAAACAGCGGGTCGAGGACAATGGGGCCGCACTTGGGTGTCGCCGCCAGGGGGCCTGTACATGTCTCTCGTATTGGAACCAGAGTTACCCCTATCCGAAGGCGCTTTGCTAACACTGGCCAGTGCTTGGGGCATCGCGACCAGCCTCAATAATCTAGAGATTCCCCTGCGAATTAAATGGCCGAATGATTTAGTCAGCCATCGCCGTAAAGTCGGGGGCATTTTGACCGAAAGTCGGCTGACCAATTGTGCCGCTACGGGAGATGCGGTTCAGCTGCAGCAGGTAGTAGTCGGTGTGGGGCTCAATTGGGATAATCCTCTGTCTCCGAACGCGATTTCTCTCCGCGAGCTGTTACCGGAACCAGCTAAGCCCACATTCGAGACTTTAGAAGAGTTAGCCGCGATCGTGCTGCGGGGCATCTTGCAAGGGGTACATTATTGGCAGCAGCAAGGTAATGCCGCTTTCGTAAACGCCTATACACAAAAACTGGCTCACCGAGGAAAAACCTTTAAGGTAGACGGGCACAATGCCAGGGTGGAAGGCGTCTCCTTAAAGGGTGACTTAATTGTGAGCGTGGGACAAGGCGACGAAAAATTCGTTCGAACTTTAAAGTCAGGTGAGATTAGCCTGGGCTACAATTACTGAGGTTTACCGTGGTATCTGACGGAGCAGCAAATATGCAGCTGGAGCAACTCTCCCGCGAACTTAAGGCTCATCGGAGTTCCCTCGTTTCTGGGGGCTTCCTTTTATGGTTGAGCAGCATTGGGGCTGTGAGTGCAACATTGCTGCTCGGTGGCTTGCCTGTCCGCGCCGAAGCTGAGCGGCCGATGGAGATTCCCACTGCGGTCGAGTCGGTGCCGCCCGTTTCCCCAGCAGCCACCTCGGCAGAGTCGTTGTTGAGGCCGCAGCTTAGTTCAGCGCCTTCTCCCGATGCCAATCCTCCATTTGCGACCCCAGTCTTCGAATCTTCGACGCCCGCTGCCGATGCGAGCCCCTTGCCCGATGGTTCGGTGGCTGACAGTGTGCCGCCGGTTGAGGTCAACGCCGAGACGCTGCTCAACAATCCTTTGATTGATTCGACTGATTACAGTTTGGGGGCGACCACCTCGCCAGACTCCCCTTCTCTCCTATTTTCCGATCGCGCTACTGGCTGTCAGTTGAATTTGTCGCAGGGGCAATCTGTGGCTAATAGCTGCCAAACTTCGGATGGGGCGAATGGTGCCCCTGCCTATGCTAGTGCGACTGACGATGAAGGGGCTCAGTTCTCCGTTGGGCCAGTGAGCGTCGGTGGTAATGGCGTCACAATCGGGAATACGACCGTTATTAGCCGCGAATACTTCAACGAAAAGCTGCGGTCCCTCAACGTGATGCGGCGCGGTACCCAAGAATTTGTCTTTCCGCTTGCGATGCCTTCGCCCATCACCTCACTGTTTGGCTGGCGCACTCACCCGATTTTTGGCGATCGCCGCTTTCACACCGGTACTGACTTAGGTGCCCCCGAAGGGACGCCTGTGGTAGCCACTCAGGATGGGCAAGTCCATATCGCTGATTACATGGGCGGTTATGGCCTGATTGTGATTTTGCGCCACGCCGAAGGCACGCTAGAAACTCGCTACGCTCACCTGTCTCGTATCTTGGTGCGACCAGGCGAAACCGTGCAGCAAGGCGAGGTGGTCGGGTTAGTTGGCAGCACGGGCAACTCAACCGGGCCTCACCTGCACTTTGAACTTCGTGAATTAACAGCTCAGGGATGGATTTTGCTCAACCCCAATGAGTTGCTTGCTTACGCCGTGACGAACTTGGCAGATGTGCTGAACAATCCACTTTTAGCGTTGGGCCTCAATGCCGATGAGACTGCAGAAGGCGAACTTGGCGAGGGTGGTGTATTACCTTATCGTCCCGCTCAACCCAACGCCAACTAATACATTGTCAGCGAACTGCCTCGGCTAGCTGCCTTACATCAAAGTTTGGCAGCGATTGCTTTTGGTATTAAGGGCCGAGTCCCATCTATCCAGTTCAAGACCCTTTTTGATTTGCCGAGCGAAAGCGGCCAGCTTCAAAGCTGCGGTTTTGGCGATGTTTGGTGGTGCGACCGGTAACCCGTTTTCGCCACATGCGGAAACTGCTGGCCTTCATTTCGCGTCGCATCAGCTTGATAACGTCTTTCTCTTTAAGGCCAAACTGTAATTCGATCGCGTCAAAGGGAGTGCGGTCTTCCCACGCCATCTCAATAATGCGGTTGCGATCATCGCTACTCAGGTCTAGAAGTGATGGACTCATATCAGTGCGGTCTGCGGTTGCGGGGTATTCCAAGCTTTATCAATGTTGGAGCGGCCGAAATCTTACGGTCAGGCTCCTTAGAACAGCTTGACAAAAATAAACGGGATTTCAGCCCTTAACGCCGTCGCTCAGCCCTAAATTTTCGCTAGGCTTAGTTGGCCACTTCTAACTTTTACGTTCAATGCTGCATGGCTTTATTCCTCCTCAGCGTTACTTTGCCTACCTCACCTGGCAAATGATTGCGGACTTACCCGACAAAGAGAATGTGGTCATTGCCCAGCCGATTGGGGCGATCGAGCAGCACGGCCCGCATTTACCGCTGGCGGTGGATGCCGCGATCGCTGCTGCCGTTTTGGGTAAAGCTTTAGCGACCCTGCCGGAAGCGGTTCCGGCGTTTGGCTTACCGCTTTTGTACTACGGCAAATCGAACGAGCACTGGCATTTTCCCGGCACCGTTACCTTGTCGGCACAGACTTTGCGACAGGTGTTGATGGAATCATCGGAGAGTCTTTATCGTGCGGGCTTCCGCAAGCTGCTATGGATCAATGCCCACGGTGGCCAGCCCCAAGTGCTCGATATGGCCGCCCGCGACTTGCACCAGCAGTACCCTGACCTGATGGTGTTCCCCCATTTTGTGTGGAATGTGCCGAATCCCGCCGCTGAGATGCTGACCGAAAAGGAGCTGGAATTGGGCATCCATGCAGGGGATGCGGAAACGAGTTTGATGATGGCAATTTTGCCGGAGCAAGTTCGGCACGAGCTCGCTGTGTGTGAATACCCCCAAGGCTTGCCCACCGATGGGCTACTCAGTATGGAAGGGGCCCTCCCCTTTGCCTGGGTAACCCGTGACTTAACGCGCAGTGGTGTTTTGGGCGATGCCACCGTCGCCAGTCGAGCGAAGGGAGATCGCCTGCTGGCAGCGCTAACCCAGGGATGGGTTGAGGTGATTACAGCCATCCATCAGTTTCGACAACCTGCAGCCTGAGGCGAACTCAACTTTTTTAAGCGGTGCCTTTAGCACTAATTTGTGACATCAGAAGCCAAACCCTGAACAGTTTACGAATAACTATCGCCAGTATTCTGAACTTACCGATTGCTCTGCAGTGCTTATGACTTCGTTATTGCTACGCCACGGTCGCTTGATCGCAGATCCTCAAACCTTGGTGGATATCGCCATCGAAAATGGTGTGATTGCCGCGATCGCCCCGAAGCTGGACTTCACCGCTGATCAGACGATTGATCTGAGCGGCCAACTCGTCAGTCCCCCGTTTGTCGAATCCCACATTCACCTGGACTCGGTTTTGACTGCGGGACAACCCCGCTGGAACCAAAGTGGCACTTTGTTCGAGGGCATCGAGATTTGGGGTGAGCGAAAGCAGTCTCTTACGCTGGAAGATGTACAAGAGCGGGCGATCACGGCGCTGAAAATGTTGGCGAGCAAGGGAACGCTGTTTGTCCGGAGTCACGCCGATGTGAGCGAACCCTCGCAAACGCCGCTGAAAGCGTTGCTCGCCGTGCGCGAAGCGGTCAAAGATTGGTTGACCCTGCAAGTAGTTGCCTTTCCCCAAGACGGCATTTATAGTAAGCCGGAAAATGCCAAGCGGCTTGAGGAAGCCCTGAAGCTGGGTGCGGATGCAGTGGGCGGCATTCCCCATTACGAACTGACACGGGAAGATGGCGTCAAATCAGTGCAATACATTTTTGACCTGGCTGAACGCTACGATCGTTTCATCGATATTCACTGCGACGAAATTGACGACGACCAGTCTCGCTTTATTGAAGTCGTGGCTGCCGAGGCGATTCGCCGCAATCTGGGCGATCGTGTCACCGCGAGCCACACCACGGCCTTTGGCTCCTACAACAATGCCTACGCCTTCAAACTCATGGGCTTTTTGAAACGCGCCCAAATCAACTTTGTGGCGAATCCGCTGATTAACCTAACGCTGCAAGGTCGTGCTGACACTTATCCCAAACGACGAGGGCTAACCCGGGTGAAAGAACTGTGGCAAAACGGTCTCAATCTTAGCCTCGGCAGCGATTGCATCCAAGACCCTTGGTACAGCTTGGGTTCGGGAAACTTGCTCGAAGTCGCCTCGATGGCGGTGCATGCCTGTCAAATGACGGGACGCGAAGAGCTGATGGCCTGCTACGACATGATTACGCGCTTTGGAGC
>CAZFWL010000139.1:0-7079 GCA_964522775.1 uncultured Halomicronema sp. | reverse complement strand
CAATCACATGTGAAGGTTGCAGTTGCGCCATGACCGAATCCACTTAACGTGAATTCATCATAGCCATATTTGGTATCAATCAATACAAAATAAAATCTAAATTTGCTGATTTCTATGAGCGAGTTTCCGCGTGACTGTTTTTGCCGGAGTAGCAGAGCGACGCGGGCTGCTTTTTTAGCGCATTAGACCCCGTTTACCGTTCGGGTAAACTGTCGCCCAGTTCGTTCGAGCTGTCGCCAATTGCTCATCACTCACTCGTGCTCCGGTTAGATCGGCTCCACACAGATTCGTGCCTTTTAGGTTGGCATTTGAGAGGGTGGCATAGTTGAGATTGGCCCCCCGCAAATCAGCACTTTGTAGATTGGCATTAGTAAAATACGCCCGTCCGAGATTGGCTCCGCGCAGGGCCGCTTGAGTTAGGTCGGCGCGTCCGAAATTGGCCCCGCTCAAGTCGGCGTTTTGGAAATTTGCTTTTTTGAGTTTTGACTCGGCAAAGCTAGTGCCAGACAAAGTCACCTTTGATAAATCCAGAGCAAAGAGCGTTAGCAGGGAAAAATCTCGCCGTCCTTTGGCATATGCTTGCTTGAGTTCGTCGGCAGTAAGTTTGGTTTTGCCGCCTGATCGCGAACCGGTCGTCATCCGAGAGTTCATGCCTGGGCGGCTGTTGCCCCCCGAACGGGAATTAGCGCGCTCACGGCGAGCGCGAATCGCTGCTGCCATCCGTGAAGATGGCGAAGAGGCTGATTCACGACTCCGACCTTCACGTAAGCGGTGGTAGTCGGACCCGCTATTGAGATCACCTTTGCTATCTTCACGACCGCTAGTGGAATTGGGGAACGCCAGGTTTTGCGCCAGGCTATCCATGTAAGGTTCCAGGTCTAAATCTCGTAAGACTGCTTCCACTGACTGATAGCGGTGACGCACGGAAATGTCCAGCATCTTTTGCAGCACATCGGCGAAATGATCGCTGACGTGAACTAAATTGCGCCACATCATTTCCCCGGTGGTGGGGTCGTAGTCGAGATCTTTGGGAGATTTGGCAGTGAGCAGATAAATGCAGGTCACTCCCATGGCATAAATATCGCTGGCATAAACCGGGCGCATCGCCATCTGCTCTGGCGGGGCATACCCTGGAGTGCCGATCGCATAAGCCGTTAGGGCAGTTTGATCAGCCGCTTCTTGGGCCGGGGCGACTTTGTCTTTGACGGCACCAAAGTCAATCAGCACCAGCTTTTTATCTTCATTACGGCGAATCAAATTCGCGGGTTTAATGTCTCGGTGAATAATCTTACTTTCATGAACGTATTGGATGAGCGGTAGGGCTTCGCTGAGAAACTGGCGCACCCCCGCTTCAGTAAACGGTCCGCCTTGTCTCACTTCCTGTTGCAAGGTTTTTCCGTTGATGAATTCTTGAACTAAGAAGAATTCGTTGTTGGTTTCAAAATAGTCGAGCAGGCGCGGTAATTGTGGATGGTTGCCGATTTTGCCCAGAATCTTGGCTTCGCGCTGGAACAAATCACGGGACATATCGAGAATGTGTTGCGCATCAGCAGAAGGCCGAAGTTGCTTGATAACGCAGGGAGGATGTCCCGGCAAAGATTCATCACGGGCTAGAAAGGTCGCACCAAACCCGCCTCTTCCCAAGGCTCTTAAGGCGCGGTAGCGATCGCGCAACATCAAGGAAGCCCCGCAAGCCTGGCAGTGACTAATCCGCGGTGGGTTCTTCGGCTTTGGGCAGTCTAAATTGGTGCAGTAACTCATGCGACCCGATGTAATGATGTGTGCCCGTGTAGATGTGTATAGGAGCTACTGACGATAGAACACTCTCCCTTTACAGAGAACGCGTGACTCCTGACTCCATACTATCGATTACGGCTAGCTACATATACGCCTGAAAAGACGCTGAATCATAAAAGCCAATGTGAGTGATGCCACATTAATCTAATTATTCCCACCTTTACAGAGGGGTTTGATGCCCTTTTTAAGATTCTGATAAAGTTCTTCCCGCATCGCCTTAAAGATATGGCCTGCAAACGCTTTCGGCTCTAGCGAACTAGCTTTGGCATCAGCGTTCACGTGCGCCCCAAAAACGACCGCGAATGCGACTTGTTTTTAAGTGTGTGGCGAAGCCTAACCCCTTTATGAGATAAAGGTTTCAGCTGTTTGTACCTTGCCTGGTGTTAAGTGGTCTCTGATTTGGTCCACGATTGTCGATTCAGAGCGCCGGTTTTGAGGCAATCCCTAGAGTAGACTGACTGAGGGGATGTTTCAAAAGTTTGCAGACTACTGCCGAATAACCAAACCAGTTTTGTTGGCGTTATTCGTGATTTTCTCATCAGTGACCTAGACCCATAGAATTAGAGTCACGCTGTCTGAATGATCACAAACTTTTTGCAGCATGCTTGAAGGGGGCGATCGCCCTTAATCGCCGACTGTTGACTGTCACACATTATCGAAAGAATCGATGCGGATTTCTCTGAACTGGCTCAAAGAACTTGTAGATGTCACCCTTTCGCCAGAGGCGTTGGCCGATGCGCTAACCATGGCCGGATTTGAGGTTGAAGATATTGAAGACCGCAGTCAATGGGCCGATGGTGTCGTGGTGGGTTACGTCAAGGAGCGACAGCCGCATCCCAACTCGGACAAGCTGAGCCTGTGTACGGTTGATATTGGGGCTGCCGAACCTTCTTCCATCGTGTGTGGGGCGGCTAATGTCAAAGCGGATAGTTACGTCCCCGTGGCGACTGTCGGCACCCATTTACCTATTCCTAATCTAAAAATCAAGCCGCGAGAAGTGCGGGGCGTATTGTCTGCGGGGATGATCTGCTCTCTGGCTGAATTGGGCCTCACGAAAGACTCCGAAGGCATCCATATATTTTCCGAGTCCGACTTAAAGGTCGGCAGTGATGCGCGTCCTCTGTTGGGCTTAGATGATGTGGTGCTTGATGTCACTTCCACCGCCAACCGGGCGGATGCTTTGAGCATGGTGGGTATTGCTCGGGAAGTGGCTGCCATCACCGGGGCCGAGCTCAAAATGCCGATCGCACCGGCTGCCGCCCCTCAAGCCACCACCTCAACCGTGACCGTCCAGCTAACGGATGAAAAAGCCTGCCCGATTTACATCGCGACTGCTTTGAATGGCGTAAAAATTGGCCCTTCTCCCACTTGGTTACAGCAGCGTTTGCAAGCGGCAGGCACCCGTCCTATCAATAACGTCGTGGACATCACGAACTACGTCTTGCTGGAATGGGGACAACCCCTGCACGCCTTTGATGGCGATCGCCTCGCCGCTGAGGCAAATAGCGCTAGTTATGAACTAGGTGTCCGGTATGGGAAAGACGGAGAATCTTTGCTGACGTTAGATAGTCAAGAGCGATCGCTGAAGCCCGAATCGCTCGTGATCACCGCGAATGATCAACCCGTGGCGCTGGCGGGGGTGATGGGCGGCGAGGCCACTGAAGTGATTGACAGCACTACCGTTGTCACTCTCGAAGCGGCCTTCTTTGACGCTGCCGTCATTCGTAAATCGGCTCGCAGCCAGGGATTGCGCACGGAAGCGTCGGCTCGTTACGAACGTGGGGTGAATCCGGCAGAATTAGGACTGGCTTGCGATCGTGCGGTTCACCTGATGACTACCCTGGCATCGGCTCAAGTCGTTTCTCAAGTCACTGATCGCACTCCTGTGGGTGAAATTACCCCTACTCGTACCCTCGACCTGCGGTTGTCGAGAGTTCATGCGATTCTGGGGCCGGTCATCAACTTAGGTGATAGCCTCGTCCCGATTCCTGCTGATCGAGTCAAAAGCACTTTAGAGACCTTGGGTTGTGAGGTCGAGGCGAGTGGTGGCGATACCTGGCAGGTGACGGTGCCTCCATTCCGCTATCGCGACCTAGAGCGAGAAATCGACCTGATCGAAGAAGTTGCGCGCATCTATGGCTACAACCACTTTGCTAATACGTTGCCCCAAGCTGCTGCTGGGGGTGAATTATCGCCCGAAGCTGCCCTCTCACAAAAGCTGCGGCAGACCTGTCGGGGTGCTGGGCTAACCGAATTAATTCACTATTCGTTGACCAAACCAGCAACGCCGGATCAGGTGGTGTTGGCCAATCCGCTGTTCCCCGAATATTCCGCCTTGCGCACTGATTTGATCGATGGGTTGGTCAAAGCCTATAAGTTCAATTTAGAGCAGGGCAACGGCCCCTTAAACGGCTTTGAAATTGGCCGCATTTTCCAGCTAGTAGACGGCCAGCCCCAGGAGTCAGAAGTCGTGGGCGGTATTATGGGCGGCGATGCCCGACAAGGTAAATGGGTGACTAGCGATCGCCCCCAACCCCTTACCTGGTTTGAAGCTAAAGGCCTACTGGAAACCATTTTTCAGCGCTTAGGACTGGCCGTAGATTATCGTGCCGATAGCGAAGATGAGCGGCTGCATCCTGGCAGAACAGCTTCGCTTTGGGTGCGGGGACGACTACGGTTAGGGACTTTTGGGCAGTTGCATCCCCAGCTGTGTCAGGCCGAGGACTTACCCAACGAGGTTTACGTTTTCCAGCTCGACTGGTCGGCTTTGGTGACTTGTCTCGCCACTGGGCGGCGCAAGGCCGTGAAGTTCAAGCCTTACTCCACCTTCCCGGCGAGCGATCGCGATATCGCCTTCTACGCTCCGGTGGCCGTCACCGTGGCTGATTTGGAAAAGGCGATGACCAAAGCAGGCGGCAAACTGCTCAACTCAGTCACCCTGTTTGATGAATACCAAGGGGAATCTGTTCCCGATGGGCAACGGAGCTTAGCGTTCCGGCTGGTGTATCGCGCCCTTGATCGCACTCTCACTGACGATGATGTGGAGCCCGTGCATCAAAAAGTCCGGGCCGCTTTGGAAAAGCAGTTTAAGGTTGCTCTGCGTAGTTAGGTTGCCGCGAAACAGCGCCAGTCGTGTTTCTATGCCGAACCTGCTCAACAGGCGAAAGATTAGGTTCGGCTATTCCTTTGTCTGCATCAGCGTTGCAGGCATTTCTTTCACTAAGTGAAAGTTGAAGGGTTCCTGACTCGTTGCTTCTACATAGGCTGCCGTCAAAAACGGTTCATATTCGTTCAGTCCCTTCAGATGGACCTTGCCCAAGGCTACAATCAGCGCTTTATTAAGATCGCGACTCATTCCCGAGCTAGCTTCAATCACACTTTGTTCAAATTGTTCATCCAGGTTAAACAGTTGGCTGGTTAAGGTCGTGAACTCTGGACTGTGGGATGTATTTTCCGCGAGATAGAAATACTTTTCGGGAGTGGTGAGCCAGCTAAAGGCGAGTAACTGCTGGGGCACCACCGGCGCCAAGATATCAAACGCTCCGCCCTGAATCATGACTGGCTGCTGAATTTTACTAATGCCCCGCTCGCCGAAAATATTACTCACGGGGGCAAGCGCCATGACCAATTTGATCCGCTCGTCGCCCACGCCAGTTTGCCCTAGCTGCTGTACCATCTCTGGTTGATCCAGCAGTTCCAGTGCCCGACATTCCAGCACCATTGCCGCATCCAGCACAATGTTGGCATCCGGATCGCAGCGTTCCGCCAGTCGAGTAAAGTCCACCGTGGCTCCAGCAACGGCCAACGCGGTGTATCCTCCAAAGGAGTGGCCCGCGATCGCCACCTGTTCCAAGTTCAATTTGCCTTGATACTGACTGTTATTCGTCCGCTCCAGTTCGTCTAGGAGAAAGGTGATGTCGAGCGGGCGATCTAAAAAATCTGACGCCGCAAAATAGTCACCCGTGAGTCCGGCAAACAGTGCTGCACGGTAGTCACCATTGCTGCCGACATGGTCGGGCAATGCCACCGCAAATCCGTGGGAGGCAACGTGGCTAGCCATATCAAAAAAGCTGCTGCGGGTATCGGCTAACCCATGGGATATGACGATGACTGGTAGCGGTTTGGAGAAACGACTCAAGTTTTCAGGCACAAATACTGTTGCTGGATACTGACGCGGCCCGCCAAAAATTGGGTCTTCGCGGGTCGAATCTTCCAGCCTCAATTCAATCTGGCGGACGGGATATGGCCCGAGTTGAGTGGGGGCAGGTAAGGCTGATAAATCAGGCAATGGATTGGCCGTTGCTGCTGCGGTCGAGATTTGTTTGGCGATTTCAACAACCGCTAAAGTGCGCTCAGCTTCGTCAATGACTTGGCGGGCACTCTGTTTTACCAGCTTCACATCGACGCGCATGACTTCTGTCGGATATTGGCGCAATATGTCCAACAGTGAAGGGTTCTCCCCTTCTCCAGTGGCCGCAATCAGGGCTGCCCGCAGGGCTTGCTGACCATTGAGTCGGGCCCCTGTGGGAAACAACTTGCCCAAGAAGAGTAGGGTTCTTTCCCCCATCGGGGCGTAATACCATCGTGAGACTTTAACGACGTCAGCATCCTGTCCGAGTATGAGCGCTGTCGCGACGTCTTCGGTGGGCAAGGGATCGAGATCAGCCGCGCTTAAACCATCGGCTTCCGCATTGGTTTGAACTTTGTTGGCAATGGCATCCACGGTGACCGCGCGGCTAAAAGCTCCAAAGTCCCACACGATGGTCTCAGCAGTGCGCCCGAGAGATGCCGTGAGAGCGATCTCGATCGCTGCCAACCCAGTCGCAGTTCCCCATCCAGCAAAGGCCCGCAGATAACAAAACATGACCACTCCGAAGCAAATTGATGCGTCAGCTTAATTCTCTAAACCTACTGGATCTGCCGTTGGTTAAAAAATGGCTGACATCACAATTTACGTCGCTATAGCGGGATACGGCGGCAGGCTGAACGGCAAATGCCGGGCTTAAGGCAAGATTTTGCCCGATCGCACCCCGTCGGTGTATTCGCGATCAAGTTTAAACACGACTACTGCTAGCGGTGGCAAGGTTACATCGATGGAATAGGACTGACCGTGATAAGCCCAGTCGTCCGTCCACTTACCACCCAAATTGCCCATATTGCTACCGCCAAATTCGCGGGCGTCACTATTGAAAATTTCGCGATAGTAGCCGCTCTCTGGCACCCCGAGGCGGTAGTGGCTGTGGGGCTGAGGTGTGAAGTTGCAAATGGTCACGACAAAATCA
>CAZFWL010000138.1:0-7090 GCA_964522775.1 uncultured Halomicronema sp. | reverse complement strand
CGTCGGTGACCTACAGGTGAGTAACAGCGGTAGCGATCGCACCGGTACAGCGATAGCCTTCCTGCCCGACACCATGATTTTCACCACAGGAATTGAGTTTGACTACGACACCCTGGCAGGGCGGTTACGCGAACTGGCCTATCTCAACGGTGGCGTAGACATCATCTTTACCGATAACCGGCTGGAGCTGCTGAAGTCTGACGAACCCAGAATCTCGCGCTATCACTACGAAGGTGGCATCAAAGAGTACGTTCAGTACATTAATAACGACAAACAGCCTGTTCACGAAGAAATTGTCTACGTTGAGGGCGAACGCGATGGCGTACAGGTTGAAGTCGCACTGCAGTGGTGTATCGATGCCTACTCTGATAACTTGCTGGGCTTTGCTAACAACATTCGCACTGTTGACGGCGGCACCCATTTGGAAGGGTTGAAAACAGTTCTCACCCGCACGTTGAACACCTTTGCGCGGAAACGCAACAAGCGCAAAGAGAACGAATCTAACCTCAGTGGCGAAAATATTCGTGAAGGCTTGACGGCAGTCATTTCCGTCAAAGTGCCTGAACCCGAATTTGAAGGCCAAACGAAAACCAAGCTGGGAAATACGGAAGTCCGGGGTATTGTCGATACGCTGGTGGGTGA
The DNA here is from genome assembly GCA_964522775.1 of uncultured Halomicronema sp. GTDB lineage: Bacteria > Cyanobacteriota > Cyanobacteriia > Phormidesmidales > Phormidesmidaceae > Halomicronema. Next base: position 6,448 of record CAZFWL010000138.1, on the reverse strand, counting down.
AACTCTCACGGAATATCTGGATTTCCACCCCAACGTGGTTGACACCATTCTGGAGAAAGCCATCCAAGCCTTTAATGCGGCTGAAGCCGCCAAGCGGGCTCGAGAGCTGGTGCGTCGGAAGTCGGTATTGGAATCTTCAACCTTACCCGGCAAGCTAGCGGATTGCAGTAGCCGAGACCCTGGTGAATCCGAGATTTTCATTGTAGAGGGTGACTCCGCTGGCGGTAGTGCTAAGCAAGGACGAGATCGCCGCTTTCAGGCCATCCTGCCGCTGCGTGGCAAGATTCTCAATATCGAGAAAACAGACGACGCTCGCATTTATAAGAACACTGAAATTCAAGCGTTGATCACCGCCTTGGGCTTAGGCATCAAAGGCGAAGAATTTGACGAATCACAACTGCGCTACCATCGCATTTGCCTGATGACCGACGCTGACGTTGATGGCGCACACATTCGGACGTTATTACTAACGTTCTTCTATCGCTATCAGCGGGCGCTTGTCGATCAAGGCTTTGTCTATATCGCCTGTCCGCCCCTGTACAAAATTGAGCGGGGACGCAATCACTGGTATTGCTATAGTGATCGCGAACGCGACGAAATTCTTGGCAGCTTTCCCGAAAATGCCAACTACGGTATTCAACGCTTTAAGGGCTTGGGAGAAATGATGCCCCAGCAGCTGTGGGATACCACCATGAATCCTGAAAGCCGCACCTTGAAAAAGGTTGAGATCGAAGACGCAGCCGAAGCTGATCGCATCTTTACCGTGCTGATGGGCGATCGCGTCGCCCCCCGTCGCGAATTCATCGAAACCTACGGCCCCAAACTCGGCCTTGAGGATCTCGATATTTAAAGGAAATCAGACAAAAATTTGTGATCAACCCGAGAAGCTTTGCCCTAAAGCCCATCAAGTCCTATGGTGAAGGCATTCAAATCTCGGTAAATCAATCTTTTAGGACAATGAATAGCGCATTGCTAAGACGATATCTCAGTCCAGGATTGGCGATCGGTCTCAGCCTGTCCTTTTTATCCGCCTGTGGCGGCGGTCAAGAATCCACCACAGACGGCAGTGGAGATGGGGGACCAGGCACTGTGACGGTGCTAGGCGTTGTCGTCGGCGAACAGCAAGAGAAGCTAGAAGCGGCATTTTTGCCCTTCGAAGAAGCTACTGGCATTGACGTCGTTTACGAAGGGACTGACGCCTTTGCGACCTTACTACCTGTGCGGGTTGAATCAGGGGACGCGCCGGACATTGCCATGTTTCCTCAACCCGGTTTGATGGCCGATTTTGCCCAATCAGGCCAGCTCATTCCTATCACCTCGTTCATGGAAATGAGCACCCTCGAAACCGCCTATCCTAGCGATTGGATTACCCTCGGCACCGTAGATGATGAAGTGTATGGCGTTTGGTTTCGGGCCTCGGTCAAAAGCCTAGTTTGGTATAACCCACAAGCTTTTGAGGCCGCAGGATACACCATTCCCACAACCTGGGACGAAATGCTTGCCCTCAGCGACCAAATCGTAGCCGATGGCAGCACACCTTGGTGTCTTGGCATGGAGAGTGGCGACGCGACCGGTTGGGTCGGCACTGACTGGGTCGAGGACATCATGCTGCGTACGGCTGGCCCGGAAGTCTACGATCAGTGGATTACCCATGAAATCGCCTTTGATGCGGCTCCAGTTCAGACAGCATTTGAAGAATTTGGCAATATCGTACTGAATCCTGACTATATCTCCGGCGGGACAGTCGGCGCAATCAGCACGCCATTTGGCGATTCTATTCAAGGTCTGTTTGGCGATAACCCACGCTGCTTTATGCACCGACAGGCAAATTTCATTGCTAGTTTTTTGCCTCCAGAAGCGGTACCAGGAGACAACATTGCAGTCTTTCCGTTGCCAGGAATTGAATCCGAATTTGGCACTCCCGTACTGGTCGCTGGTGACGTGTTTGCCATGTTTAACGACACACCAGAAGCCCAAGCCCTGATGGAATATCTGACAACGCCGGAAGCTCACGAAGTATGGGCCGGTTTGGGCGGATTTATTTCACCACACAACAATGTAAGTCTGGATGTATACCCTGATGAAGTAACGCAGCAGCAGGCCGAGATCCTGGCTAATGCTGAAATCGTTCGGTTTGACGGCTCTGACATGATGCCAGGTGTCGTCGGTACTGGCACCTTCTGGAGCGGCATTGTCGATTATGTTGGTGGCGAATCGGCCGAGAGCGTACTTGCCGATATTGAAGCCAGTTGGCCAAGTGAAGAATAAGCCCATCAAGACCATCTCTGAACTCACTTCTAGAGCTCCTCTAGTGAACTTGCTAACCCCGCGCGCAGGACTATTTCATGCGCGCGGGGTTAGCAAGCGAGGAATTTTATCAGATTTTTTAGGATGATGTAGGCGATCGCAAAATCCTCGTTCCTTACGCGCGTTAATAAGCCGGTTCGTAAACTACCCCATCAAACTCTCTGCTGTCGGCAACGCTAGCTTTTCAGACAAGCGGTTGGCAAAAATCTTTTGGTTGCGCAAATTGGCCCACAGGCTGCATTGCTCTTCAGACGCAGTCAAAAGTACATCCGCGTCATGCTGCACCAATTTACAGGCTAAGTGATACATACGACTGCGCTCAGTAATAGGCGTTTGTCGTAGACGATAGTAAAGCTCGTTTTGGAAATGCAAACCATCTTGCAAGCTGTCATTAAACCAAAACTTAAAGGGTTGAACTTGATTTTCAGTAACAACTCTGGGTAGCAAAGGAAGAACCTCGCACACTAACTAACGCAGCAGCCAATCGTAGACGAAACCCAAATACCATACTGATCACAGAGCAGCAATTTCGTAGGAGAACAAACTGTTCTTGTGAAAACGAAAGCTTATCTAAAGTATTTCTATTTAGCCTGCCCTTTCAAAGCGCTAACACCACTTTCACAGAGTTTTTACTTAGACCCAACTCAAAACACTTTGAACTTGATGATAACTTGATGAACTGAATACCGTAAAAACAACCAGCGAGGAACACATTTTACTCGCCAACAAACAGCTGATTGATGCAGCCCTTCTCTACGTCCATGCAGCACTAGCAGCGACTCTTACACCTAGTGATAAGACTGCTTGATCACGGCAGACTGTACTAGTGACACGAGAATATCGTCTGACAGTGGCTGTACAAGAAAGCCATCCAAATCAAGCGCACAGGCATCGCACTGCCAGCGCGGAGAACCAGAATCAGTGAGTGCAACAATTGTCATTTGCGAAGTCTGCTCAGACTGACGCAAGATTCTCACCTGGCTCTCAAACCAGCTCTGATTTTCACCCATCAAAATCACTAAACACGGATTCTTTTGTTGGGCTTGCTCAACCGCGTGCTCTGCCGAATTTGCCACGACAAAAGCGCAGTGGTCAGAAATACTAGACAACGCTGCCCTTGGAGGATGGTTTTCCTGTTCATCTAAAACAAGGACATAATCTTGAAGAAGTTTCATGGATAGACCATCGGTGAGAATTTCTCAGCAGCGAGATAGCAAGGAATGAACGGAGCTCACAGATGCATTGAGCCGGCACCCAAGTCAGCCACCTTGATTGTGGTTGATGTAGAGACCTCAATAGCGCAAACAATTTCTTTTTTTAAGCTTTCACACTAAATCTAAGCAGAGAAAGCTTTTTAGAAATTTTATATCATCAATAGTTTTTAGGGTTGAGATTTCAATTGGGTTTTCATGCAGCTATCTAGCTTTTCATCTATTTCAATTCATTTTTAGCTAGATACTGGCAAGTTAAGCTGCGATCATCTCTCCAACACTCTCACAGAAGAGCGTGTTCCCATCGTGATAACAGCATTAAAATGTGCAAGCGATTGCTCGATCTAGTCTTTCAACAAGATACTGATTTCAGTACTAACACCTACCTCCTTAAATATGTGCTTTGTAAACATTCATCACTCTTTTTTAAGCGGGCATTTACAGCGCTTAGAGATTTGCATCATCCAAGGCAGGTCATGCTGTTATCAGTCTTAAATTTCAATTCTTTTAATCAATTAGGGTGTAATGCTTGGAATTGATTAATAACTGGTCATAAAACGTTGGTGCGGCATGCTAAGCATATTGTCTCCAGTTAGTCATTACACTGCAGCGGGCAACCGACACAATTTGCTAGTAAGCCGATACATTAACCTGGACTCCAACTTTGGACGCATTTACGTATGAATAACTTTGCCTCAAGCCCTAACAGAAATTGAGGTCAGCCCCATCGCGATGAACACAACCTGTCGTCCACAAATCAGCTTTCTGAAATCTTTTAGCTTAGGTCTAGGCGTCGCGATCGCTCTAACTGGATGCTTGCGCCCCATCGCCACACGAGAGGCGGTGCAACTGGTCGAAGATACTTTCGTCACCCACCGTAGTGAATTGGAGGAGTTGGCCGCAACAGCATTGGTCGATTTAGAGCAATCAGGTGAAAGTTCGCTGAGATTGCCCGATCGCCCGTTTTATGAAAGTGCCTGGGTGGGTGAATCCTTTAATAGTGAGGCGATCAATGTGGAATTGGTCATCGAGGAGTTTTATTTACCGCTGGTGTATATTTCCACTGAAGATCCGCAAGACGTCCATGACACCTGTACGAACGGCGGCAGAGCGGTGAAACAGCTTGCGCCCCACTGGTATATCTGCAAACGCGACTGGAACTGAAGGGCGATCGCGGTTACGAACACACCGCTGCTCCAAAGTTGACGACTAGCCTCAAAAACGCCTCGACCACTCGCTTCAAATCATTGTCCATTCTCGGCTGTGGAGAACTTCAAGCTTTTTTCAATAAAGTTGATGATCTTGGTGCCGACATCAGTATTGGTATATTTCTCAATGCCCTCTAACCCTGGTGAAGAGTTCACTTCCATCACCACTGGGCCGTGATTCGACCGGAGCAAATCCACTCCGGCTATCCGCAATCCCATCGCTTTCGCAGCCCGCACTGCAGTGCTCCGTTCTTCTGGTGTGAGCTTGACCTGAGTCGCCGAGCCACCGCGATGCAGGTTAGAACGAAATTCTCCTGCGGCTCCTTGGCGCTTCATTGATGCAATCACTTTATCTCCAACAACAAAGCAGCGAATATCAGCCCCTTTGGCCTCTTTGATATATTCCTGTACCAAAATGTTGGCATCCAGTCCCCGAAAGGCTTCGATCACAGACTTGGCAGCTTGATACGTTTCCGCCAGTACGACTCCAATCCCTTGAGTCCCCTCGAGGAGTTTGATCACCAAGGGGGGACCACCCACGAGCTCAATCAAGCCATCAATGTCTTGCGTGGAATGGGCAAATCCTGTGACTGGCAGGCCAATACCTCGTCGTGCTAATAATTGCAGGCTACTGAGCTTATCCCGCGATCGCGTAATCGCTTGCGAAGGATTCGGCGTAAACACGCCCATAATTTCGAACTGTCGTACCACCGCCGTGCCATAAAACGTATTAGAGGCACCAATGCGCGGAATGATCGCATCCACATCCGTAATCGGTTTGCCTTGGTACAGCACTTTCGGGTCATGGGAGGTGATGTCCATATAGCACCGCATATGGTCAATGACCTGCATTTCATGGCCCAAAGCTTCCCCCGCCTCCTTTAAGCGACGGGTGGAGTAAAGAGAACTGTCACGGGACAAAATGATAATTCTCATGGCAAATCTGGCTCGTCAATCTCATCGGCGGGGTTCGCTTTGCGGCTAAATGAGCTCATCAGGTACGAGCCCCCAGCATCGACTAAAAAGCGACGGCGTAAAGCTTCGCGCCCGAGCAGCAGGCGAAATCCCATCACATCGCGATTGGTGAGCGTGAGTTCGATTTCCCAAGGTTGTTGCCCCAATGAAATCTGAGTTTTGATGACGGGGCGCTCCTGGGTTTGACCGCCAGAATTACGAACTTGTCGCATTTCGAACAGGGGAGCGATCGCTTCCACCACCAAACTGGTATCCCGCTGTAAAGGATGTATTTTGAACCGCACGAGCGTCCCTTCCGGAGCATCTTCATACTCCAGATCAAAGGCATGGAGCGCCGACGTGCGTGCCCCAGTATCCACCTTGGTCTTGATCCGATTAATCTTTAGCTGCGGCAACGTTGCCCATTCACGCCAACCGATGGTCTCTAAAGGGTGCGCTAGTTCTCTCACGGCGGCAGATGCGTTCATCGTTATACAGACTTGCAGTCTTTCATCCTACTAACGGGATGCCACGCGCCATCATGCCGTTAGTAAATTGACAGGAATTGTATTAGCAACTGCGTAAAAAACCACGGCGCTCTTTTTTCTCTGAGAGCAACAAAACTCAGATGTGCCAGTGGGTTGAAGCGTACGTTACAATTGTTAAGATTGACCTTCCTAAAAGGACATTCCGTTACGCGATCGCACTTTTCTACACATCACAGGATTTCCCAGAAATCATGACTCTTCCCATTCGCAACGTTGCTAT
>CAZFWL010000137.1:0-7093 GCA_964522775.1 uncultured Halomicronema sp. | reverse complement strand
CGTCTGCGGCTTCAATTTTTTCCGTCACTCGCGAGAGCTGCGACATCAACGCGTCTAAATCGCCCTCGCCCTGCTCCATGCGGTGGGAAATATCTTCGTATTCTCGAATCAGGGCCATCTGTTCGCCCGCGTCGGCAAATACCTGCTCCAATACGGTGCGATCGCCTTCGATGTCGGGCTGCTGCGGCAAGTAAACGATTTTGGCTCCGGAGTTCCGCCAAATCTCTCCCCCATCAATGGGCTCGGCCCCGGCAATCATTTTGAGCAGGGTTGATTTCCCGGAGCCATTGGTCCCGATGAGTCCGACTTTGTCCCCCTCTTCCAAACTGAAGCTGGCATCCCGCAGGATCTCTTTGATGCCGAAGTCTTTTTGGACTGATTTGAGGGTGAGCAAGGTCATGGCAGTGTGCCGCAAGTTCCAGAAATAGCCGTGTTTTAGTCTAACGCTGTGGCTGACGGGTCGGCGAGTTTCTGCTGCTTCCCAGCGGAGGCATGGACAGAGGCAGCAACTATACTGAGGCTTGCAGCCCAAATCAGATCTTCAGACTGATGGAAAAAGCTAGCGCTAACTCATGGGAAACCAGACCCATGCCCAATCAAGTCGCAGAAATTGATTATCGGGCCGAGTTTTCAGCTGCCGATTACGAGAAGATTTCAAATGGACTGATTCCACAGGGGATGGAAGACAGATGGTTCATATACCTGGAAGGGAATCGGCTCAATATCCACCGGAGCTGGAGTGGCCTTTGTATTTATCAAGTAGACCTCATTTGCGAAGGTGACAAGTACTTATGCCAAAAAGCAATCGTCAATCGAGCACCTGACGAGATTCAAGATGCCCATGATTTTTATAACGCTGAGCTGCTGGCCTTTGTAATCAGCGAAGTATTACTTGACCGGGATACGTCTTTCCCTTAGCGCTTGATGACTTGCTGCCGAATTGCTAAATGGCGTTTCGATTCGGCCTGAGTTCACATGAGATTGTCCGGGCTGGATTTGAAAGCTGAGAGTGCAATCAAATCCTGATGTCTCAGGCCGCTGCCATCGGACATTGTGTGGATGAAAGCTTAGTCTTCATTGGTTGCTTTGCTGTGGGCGAGTAGGGTTTTCATCACAAAGGGGAGAATTGCTTCGTTTTGGCTGTGTTCTGCCCCCTCAGTGAAGACTACTAGCTGGAAGGGGTGGTAGCCGTCTAGCTCGATGTAAGCGGCATCGTGGCGGACTTTGCTGGTGAGTCCTGCTTTTGACCAAACTGCCACGTTGAGCGGTAATCCCGCGCCCAAAAAGCCCGTAACTTGATTTTCGGGGTCGGCGGCGAGAACTCGTGGATCGAGGTTGCGACGCATGAGATGCATCATGGTTTGCGATCGCGCTCCGCTTACCGCTACTCCGCCCACAATGCTGTGCAGCAGTCGCGCCGTGGCTTCCGTCGTGAGCATGTTGCGATTTTCGTAGGTTTCTCCCAGAAATATGCGCTCGCGTCCGTAGGGGCCATCGCACCAGGTTTTTTGGTTGGCGTTGATAGTTTCTAATTCCGGCCATTGCAGCGATTGTAAAAAGCGGTTGATGATGTTGCGCTGTATTTTCCAGGTTTCAAAGGGACCTAGGGGCAGTTCGGGGCCGCTGGTCGTCCCTGTCAACACATCGATGACGAACCCCGTCGCGTCATTGCTGGAATCGGCAATCATGTCGCGCAGGGCACGTTCCAACTCGGGGGTCGCAGGCACCATCTCCCGTTCCAACCATTCGTGCGCCGCCACCAGGTAAAACAGCTTCACCACGCTAGCGGGATAGATGAGTTCGACGCCTCGGTAGCTGGCCCCACGGGGGCGGTGCTGCCAAAAATCTGCCACGCTGATGGCGCCCCCAGTATTGATGGGAAAGGGGGGCTCGTAGACCAGCCAAGTCGCGGCAATTTGATTACGGGCCAGCTTTGGAAACGCCTCCCAAGTGGCGTCCAAAACGGTGTCTAAAATCGTTTGTAGCTCAGTATCCCGCTCAAAAAAAGTTGCCGCCACGATCGCCTATCCATCCATCAGTGCCAGATCAACCTTACCGGGTTATGGGAAGCGCCAGAAACTAGAGTGAGGGTTATCCTGTGGAGCAACCACTCCAATGACCGAGGCCCCTGTCGGTGATCGCCGACACTGTTTAATAATTTGAAAAGAACCCTTTGGAATGCTAAATTCCCTTACAGCAGTAACGAAAAGTTACAGCCCTTCTCTGACGTTAGTGAGCAATCCTACATGGTGGCGACATTTCCTTTCACGCGATCGCCGGAAACGCTACAGCCGCAAACGGAAAAACGCATTGTTGCGATTGGGGATAGTCTTGTCTACGGGTTTGGTGACCCGGAAGGGGGCGGCTGGGTTGAACGGTTGCGACGGCAGTGGCTGCAGCCCGAGACTCCCGGCCATGCAGTTTACAATCTTGGAGTGCGCGGCGATACGACCCAGCGCGTGGCTCAGCGGTTGGTACAAGAATTTCAGACCCGAGGCGAGTTTCGCAATCGGGTGCCTGACCTCCTCCTGCTGTCGGTGGGGTTGAACGATACCTGCCGCGTGGGTAAGCCTGATGGTCGCCCCTTTACTCAATTTGAGCTGTTTCAGGCTCAGATGAGCGAGCTGTTAGAGACGGCTCAATCTCTGTGCCCGGTCATGTTTGTGGGCATGACGCCGGTCATTGAGACGCAAATGCCCTTTGCCGAAGTGCTCTATTACAACCAGGTTGACCAACAGCGGTACAAAGACTTTACGAAACAGGCTTGCGAGCAGCGCGATATTCCCTACTTAGACGTGCTGGACTTGTGGCATCGGCGGGGCGAAGCCTGGTGGCGATCGCGCATTTCCAGTGATGGTCTGCATCCCAACGTGTTGGGCTATCGTTCTCTGCTGGACGACATTGTCGATTGGCCGACCTTTCGCGGCGTGCTGTAATCCTCCTTGGCGTTAATATTTTGCGGTTGTTTCGCTGGCCGCTGTTGGCACCCTCTATGCTGATGGGCGAGGTCTGGGGCCACAGGGCATGAACGAGCATTTCAGCAATTTCTTGTTCGGCGTATTAGGTGGCGGACTGGTGGCCACCGTGTTTCGGCTGGCGGAAACGTACTGGCTCGCTCCTCGTTTCAGCGAATCGGCGGAAGCCCGCAAGAAACTCTTTCTGTATGCGCGTCCCTTGAGCCATGCTTGCCACGAACTGGAGTTCCGCTTGCAGGCGCTATTACCCAAAATGCGCGATGGCGAGAACAACACTTGCAAGGCGCTGCGCTTATCGCCCCAACAGGCCCAATCGATTGACTGGTTCACGAAGGAAGGCTACTACCTCACGTCTACGGCCTACTTGATTGCCCTGGTCTCTTGCTGGATTCAGCTGTATGAAAGGGATGTCGTGTTTCTAAAGTTTGGACGATCGTCCCTGACCAAGCAGTTTTTTGAACTCATTGAAGACTTCAAAAATATTCTGTCGAGTGATGGCAGCATTCTTTGGTTTCACTACGTGAATGGCATTGGGGAACTGCTCATTGCACCGGCGGGCGATCGCCCCATGTCCATGTCGGAGTTTATCTACAAACTCTACGAAGACGAGCTGTTCCGCGATTATTACGACCAGCTGTTTGTATTTCTCAATCAGGTGGCAGCGGGCAAGTTTCACGATAATTTGGCCAACGTTGGACAGCAATTGGGCCGCATCCAGGATTTCCTGGCTCAAAATCAGATCACCATCGCCATGCGCTAACGCCAACTGGGAATTAAAAAGAGATGGTGTCGTTAATAGAGCCTGCCTTAATGTCGCTTACGAGCCTTCCAGGTGCCGCCGTAGCTATAGTGCGGATTGTCCTTTTGGACAGCGGGCCAGCAGTCGTGACACACAAATTGCCAACGGCCTGATGCATCCGTCTGCACTCGATAGAGCACTGTCGCCACCGTTTGACAGCGATCACACTGCTTTTCACGGACTCGGGCCATCAGCCTTGCTCAGCTCTTAGCAACGACCTTAACTCCAGTCTTCACGGTTACGACCGAGATTCTGATAGATGCCGCCTTGAGCATGTAACTCGCGGGTCTTCGTATACAGTTCTTCTTCGGTCAGCCCCGTCTTCTTCAGGGCTTTTTCAAGGTCGCGCTGAATATCGCGGGCGCCCTCAAAGCCTTTGTAGCGAATGATGAGGCGGGCTAGTTCCGACAGATTGTAGTCGGTCACTTCACCCTGCAAAAGTTGGTTGACGATACCGCGATCGCCTTTATATTGCGGGTGTTCCTGATCGGTACTTTCAGTCATATTTCGCGGCTTACACAACAAAGGGCAGAGAACTGGGTTAATACCCTAACATTCTCTACCCCAGTGATTGACGATTTTGTGGGTCAGGGATGACCTATACGGCGGCCTTGCTCGGTGCAGCGGTCCACTCATGGTGAACAAAGTTGCCCCGAGGCTCATCTACTCGCTCATAGGTGTGCGCGCCAAAGTAGTCGCGCTGGGCCTGGGTCAGGTTTTGCGGCAAGCGATCGCGGCGATAGCTGTCGAAGTAGTCGAGCGATGCGCTAAATGCAGGTACCGGAATGCCCGCTTGCGCTGCCAGCACAATCACCTCACGCCAAGCGGCCTGGCGATCGAGAATGGTCTGCTTAAACTCGGGAGCCAACAACAGGTTAGCTAGTTGGCCATTCTCGTCGTAAGCGTGCTTGATCTTGTTCAAGAACCGCGCTCGAATGATACAGCCGCCTTTCCAGATACGAGCCGTTTCACCTAGGTTGATCTTGCCGCCAAAGAACTCTTGATTGCCCTTCGAAATCAAGTCCATGCCTTGAGCGTAGGAGCAAATCTTGGAGCAGTACATGGCGTCGCGAATCTTGTCGATCATCGCTTTCTTGTCACCGGTAAAGGTGAACGAGGGGCCACTCAACTCTTTCGAGGCCGCCACTCGCTGATCCTTCAGCGAAGACATGATGCGAGCATCCACCGCCGCCCCAATCGTGGGAATCGCAATCCCCATTTCTAAGGCGTTGGTCGCCGTCCAGAGACCAGTGCCTTTTTGACCTGCTGCATCGACAATCAACTCGACTAACGGTTTGCCCGTCTTTTCATCCATGTTGGTGAAAATGTCTTTGGTGATTTCGATCAGGTAGGAATCCAACTCGGGGGTGTCGTACCACTCGTTGAACACTTCGTAGAGTTCTTCGTGGTTCAAGCCTAAGACGGTTTTCAACAGGTCATAGGCTTCGGCAATGATTTGCATATCGCCATATTCAATGCCGTTATGCACCATCTTGACGAAGTGTCCGGCACCGCCAGGGCCAATATAGGTGACACAAGGGCCGTCATCGACTTGGGCGGCAATCTTGGTGACAATCGCCTCAATTTCTCGATAAGCCACCTCAGTACCACCGGGCATCAAGCTCGGACCCAAGAGCGCCCCTTCTTCACCACCGCTAACGCCCATGCCGATGAAGCCAAGTCCCGTTGGCTCAATTTCTTCGGTACGGCGCTGGGTATCGGTATAGAGGGAGTTGCCCCCGTCAATAATCATGTCCCCTTTGTCGAGCAGGGGCTTGAGCTGTTCGATTACGGCATCAACCGCACGACCAGCTTTCACCATGACCAAAATGCGGCGAGGGCGTTCTAACGCCTGCACAAAGGATTCCAAGCTATAAGCAGCGAATACCGGCTTGTTGTGATCCGCATCGCTGTCTTTAGCGACTTCGAGGTTGAACTCGGTTTGCGCCCGTTTGACAAAGTTGTCAGTTTTTTCGGGCGAACGATTGTAGACCGCGACGGGAAAGCCCTTGCTTTCGACATTTAGGGCCAGGTTTTCACCCATGACCGCCAGGCCGATTACACCAAACTTCTGTGCCATAAAAAAAGTCTCTCTGAACTTGCCTAAGCGAACAATGTGAGTGCTGATAGCAGGGGTGCCCTCAAACGACGCTTTGGGTGTTGTGCCCATGCACATCCCAGGGCAGTGCGTCACAGCGAGATGTGTACAGGTTAGTCAACTTTTTTGGCAGGCTCGTCATCCCAAAGGTTTTCTTTGGAATAGGCATGAGAAATCTCAATTCCTGGGTTTGAATCCGGGCGTCGCTCTCTTTAGCATGGGATATAGCCAGGGAAAGCGTTGGACTATGACGGGTTCAGCGCTTTTTGCTTTTTGTATATTGTTGCCGATGGTTGCGTGTTGTTGTGGGTTGGGGATAATGGACGGGATTTTTTAGGCTCAATTTTAGGCATGGATTTTAAGGAGCGATTGAATCGCTGTAATGGACGCCTGAAAGCGGCTCGAATCCCTGTCAGGGTGCAACAGATAGGCGACTGGCTATACCTGCGAGGTACATTTCCACCACCACCGCGCAGCATCAAGGATAGGCCGTATCAGCAGCGGATTGCTTTAAAGTTGCCTGCTAACCCACGGGGGCTCAGTGTCGCAACGCTGAAAGCCAAAGAAGCGGGGGCGGCTTTGGAATTGGGAACGTTCGACTGGTTGGAGTATCGCGGGCCAGTTGCTGAAACCGTAGAAGATTGGGTGAAACGGTTTCGTACGGAATTTGAAGGCGCTTCATCGACATGGAAGATGAATTACCAGCAGCCATTTAATAAGCTACCTTCTGGGGCACCTCTGACGGGGGAATTATTGAGGCAGACGTTAGAAGCTGTGAAGCGGGACAGACCCGACAGCCGGGCACAGCTACGGGCCTATAATGCTTTTCTGCGGCTTGCTAATTTTGCGGGAATCTCTACAAACCCGCTCCGAGGGTTGAGGGGGAGCTACTCGGCGAGGGAAGTTGACCCGCGAGACTTGCCGAGCGACAGTGCGATCGCGGAAATGCGGGCCAGCATCAAGGATGATGGTTGGCGGTGGTTATTTGGCATGCTGGCGGCCTATGGTCTACGGAGCCACGAGGTTTATAAGGCAGACCTGATCGACTTCCCCACGGTGCGAATCCCAGAAGATACCAAAACGGGGGCACGGTTTGTCTGGCCACTGTATCCAGAATGGGCCGAAAAATGGGAACTGGTGAACCGGACACTACCACCTCTACGAAACATCCCTGGCTACAGCAATGGGCAACTAGGGACAAAAACTGCTATTTTTTTCGTG
>CAZFWL010000136.1:6514-7096 GCA_964522775.1 uncultured Halomicronema sp. | reverse complement strand
AGTCCTGCAACCCCCGCCATCACTGTATTCATGATGATGCCAGGGACCTGGCCGTTCAGCGCTAATACGCTCCCCCCGTTGAAGCCAAACCAACCAAACCAAAGGAGCAGTGTGCCTAGTAGCGATAGCGGCAAGTCGTACCCGGTTAAAAACCGTCGTCGCCGCTTATGCGAAAACATCCCGATGCGGGGCCCGACTATAATCGTGGCGGCTAGCGCGACCCAACCGCCAACACTATGCACCACGGTCGAGCCCGCAAAATCGACAAAGCCAAGTTGACCTAGCCAGCCATGACTCTCACCCAGGTTCAGGCCATTCCAGGTCCAATGGCCAAAGAGCGGATAAATAAACCCCGACACCAGCACTGAAATTGCTAGGTAGCTAGAAAACCGCATCCGTTCGGCGACCGCACCCGACACAATCGTGACTGCTGTGCTGCAAAACATCGCCTGAAACAGAAAAAATACGACCAACCAGGTTTCGCCTTGGCCGACTTCGGGAGACCAAGAGTTTGTGCCCACCCAACCAAAGTGACTCCGTCCAAACATCAGGCCATAACCAAATAACCAAAAACACAGCACC
>CAZFWL010000136.1:0-6504 GCA_964522775.1 uncultured Halomicronema sp. | reverse complement strand
GAAATGCCAAAGTCAGAGATGTTTTTGATCACAACGTTGATGTTGTTTTTGCTGCGGGTAGCCCCTGCTTCTAAGCACATGAATCCCGCCTGCATTAAAAACACCAGGCTGGCGCTAATCAGCACCCACAGAATATCGATCAGCGATGGAGTCATGCGGCTGGCATAAACCTTGTTAGAAACGAAAACCAGGAATAAAAAAGAAGCTGGATTGGCAGGGCATATTGCAGTCTATGACCAGCGCAGTTGGTGGTATCAGCGACAAGCTGCAAATAGTCAACGTCGATGCGAATGCTCGGCTTAGGATTGGCTTAGAAGACTCTGCCTAGGTCGAGCTGAACCTAGCCGCCATAAAAACTTGATATTAAAGCCTAAAGCTATAGATGGATTTAGGACTGATTTTGATATAGATTACCCACTTTTCTCAGCGGGTGATGCGGCTAATCAGGAAAAAAATCTTGCAATGTAGAATATTTGGCGCGATCGCGCCCTATCCGCCCGAATGATGCGTTTGCATAAATTTGAAGGCTTAAAGACTGGCTTTCCAATAATTTTGGCTTTTATCTAAAATTGGTATCGCCGTCCTAAATGAGGGGAATACGGCAGCAGAAAATGTCGGCAGCCCAGGAGAGGGCTGCCGGGTTGCGCTCCATGTTGAAAGATTAGAAGTCGTCATTTGCTGACAATAGTGTCGCTGGCGCTAATGCAACTATCACTTCTGCCCGACTCCGAAGTTTCCGCACCCATTACGGCATAAACCAACCTGCTTGAGGGTCGGACTAATGTTGCCAAACCTAATCAACTACAGGTGACCGTTTGCCCAGCAGGCGATCCCGCAACTGCTTGACGCGATCGCGATACTTCGCCGCCTCTTCAAAATCGAGGTTTTTCGCAGCTTCTTTCATTTGCTTCTCGAGCTGGCTGATAAGTTCAGGAATGTCCTCTAGTGCAAGGTCATCCTTCTGCTCGTAGACTTCCTCCAGTTCTTGCACGTTCAAGCGGCGCGACACTTCCAAAAAGGACAAGATCGAATTGCTCTTTTTGCGGATAATGGCCTGGGGCACGATGCCGTTATCTTCGTTGAACTTTTGCTGAATCGCTCGCCGCCGTTCCGTTTCATCAATGGCTTTGGCCATACTGTCCGTGAGATTGTCAGCATAAAGGATGGCTTTACCTTCGACGTGTCGTGCCGCCCGACCCATCGTTTGAATTAGCGATCGCTCTGCCCGCAAAAAGCCTTCTTTATCTGCATCCAAAATCGCCACTAGGGATACTTCGGGCAAGTCCAAGCCCTCCCGCAGCAGGTTCACCCCGATCAGCACGTCGAAATTGCCGTCCCGTAGATCTTGAATTAGTTCAATTCTCTCGATGGAATGAATCTCGGAGTGCAGATAGCGCACGCGCACATTCTGTTCGTCAAAATACTCGGTCAGGTCTTCGGCCATACGCTTGGTCAGCGTCGTCACCAGCACCCGCTCATTGCGTACTGCTCGCTCGCGGATTTCGCCCAGGAGGTCATCCACTTGCCCTTCAGTTGGGCGCACATAAATTTCGGGATCGAGCACCCCTGTCGGACGAATAATTTGCTCAACGACGCGCTGCTCAGAAATCTCAAGTTCCCATTTGCCGGGGGTGGCCGATACAAAGACGCATTGGTTGACCTTTTCCCAAAACTCCTCGGCCTTGAGGGGGCGGTTGTCCGCTGCACTCGGTAAGCGAAAACCATGCTCAATCAGCACCATCTTGCGGGCGCGATCGCCGTTATACATGGCGTGAATCTGGGGAATGGTGACGTGGGATTCATCAATCACCAACAGCCAATCTTTCGGAAAATAGTCGATCAAACATTCCGGCGGCGATCCCGCTGGTCGCGCCGCAAGGTGTCGCGCATAGTTTTCTACGCCGTTACAGTAGCCCACTTCCCGCAGCATCTCTAAGTCGTAGCGGGTGCGCTGTTCTAAGCGCTGGGCTTCTAGCAGTTTGCCTTCCTTTTCCAGTAATTCCAAGCGATCGCGCAACTCATCCTGAATTGCTTGACACGCTGCTTCCAGCTTTTCATCGGGGGTAACAAAGTGCTTGGCGGGATAAATGTTCACCGCTTCCATGCTTTGCAGCGTCGCCCCCGTGACCGGATCGACGTAGCGAATGGCGTCGATTTCATCCCCGAAAAATTCCACCCGAATAATCCGGTCTTCATAGGCGGGGCCAATTTCCAGCACATCCCCTTTCACGCGAAACCGCCCGCGTCCCAAATCCAGGTCGTTGCGGGTGTATTGAATCACCGCCAAATCGCGCAGCACCTGGCGCTGGTTTACCTCCATGCCCACCTGTAGAGGAATCGACGCCTTCAAATATTCTGACGGAATCCCCAAACCGTAAATGCAGCTAATGGACGCCACCACAATGACATCGCGCCGCTCAAACAGCGATCGAGTAGCGGAGTGCCGCAGCATATCAATTTCTTCGTTAATCGATGCTGTTTTGGCAATATAGGTGTCCGTTACTGGCACATAAGCTTCTGGCTGGTAATAGTCGTAGTAGCTGATGAAATATTCCACCGCGTTATCGGGGAAAAACTCGCGCAGTTCGTTGCACAGCTGCGCGGCCAAAGTTTTGTTATGAGCCAACACCAGGGCTGGCTTGCCAATTTTGTCAATCACCCGCGCCATCGTATGGGTTTTGCCCGTGCCCGTGGCGCCCAGCAGGGTTTGATATTTGTGCTGATTTTGTAAATGTTGGGTCAGCCCCGCGATCGCTTTTGGCTGATCTCCCTTTGGGTCAAATGGAGCCTGAATGTTGAAATCACTCACGATACTCGCCCCACACCTTGCCAACGACAACTTTCCTATGATGACGGATTTCTATCGCAGTTGTGGGTGTCGTGGATGACGGATTTGAGGTGTACTCCTAGATCAAGCGACTTGTATTGCCCAACCGTAGTCATTGAACTAACGGTTTGTTCCCGCATTAGTTGACTCTGAGTGATCTTGATCGATGGAAACGAATGACTTGAATGAGTGAGGTTATGCACTCGAGAGCTCTTCTGAAAGGGCGTCAGCATCTGAAAGGGCGTCAGCAGGAGTAAAGAGCTTATTAAACTCCAGCGACACCGATGTGAATGCGATCGTCATCATGATGGTTTGAAAGCTATTCTGATTCGCCAACGAACTCTCGCTCATATTAATCATGAGAGTGTAAAAGATGAATGCCATCGGCCAGGCGTGCTCCCACGAAAAGCGATTTTTGAGAATAGCCAGATCTTTTACAAAGGCAACCCATATCACAAGCATCAACAACGCCACACCGACAATGCCAATCTCTAAAGCGAGATCTAAATAACCGTTATGTGCATTGGGAAGATTCCATCGCACAGCGTTTCTCACATAAAACGACTCGCCGTAGATGCCGTGCCAAAATCCATCAAACCCATACCCGAGCCAAAGCCGTTCTTGAATTTTCTCAAGAATGACATCCCAAATATCAGTTCGACCCGTCAGGGTTGGATCTTTGCCGAGTAAACCAAGGACAGCGGTCGTGATAGTTTCTTGCCAAGTCACAACAAAGAAGTAAAGACTTGCCAGAGCCATCAAGGACCAAGTAAACAGTTGTCCTCGTAGGCGCAATACTTCAATCGCATGTACAAGAAACACAAGCAGTAACGTGTACAGCAGTGAAGACGAAGATCTGGAACCCACAACCATCGCAAAGCTAGTCGCAAAGCCTAAGTAAGCAAGTTTTTTGTTGGCACAAAATCTTGTCTTGGTATAAATGAGAAAAGTGAAAGTGCTGAGGGTTACAACAGGACCAAAAATATTTTTGTGACTATAGATGCCTCTGATGGCACCAGCATGTTTAGCGAAATCAACTCCATAGCCCGGGATGAACATAAATAGGACACTGGCTCCCAGAACAATGCTGAAAAACGTGATCAGCAGGTTGAATTGTTCCTTTAGTTTGTATCGGCAAACGATATAAGAGCCAAACATGACTGTTCCGCTCATACCGATCGCGGCTTTCACTGTCTCATCTGGTTTTTCAGACCAAATGGTGGACAGGCCAATGAACATTAAAAATACCCAGTAAAAATAGTTGTTAGAGATAACTGCTAGCAATCTATCTTTGATAGCGTCCCACTTGACTATAAATAAACCCGCTGTGATGAGATAGTTCAGCATCCATAGCAAAGTTAAAATACCAAAGTCAAAATCACCTCCTCCATCGCCCTCTGATGATCCACCAGTCAATACTAGAGTGACAATACCTCTAGAAAAGAGAAGCAAATAGATGAGGATAAATGCTTTTTCAAGTTTGGCAAATAGGTCGGTCTTCGCAAAATCAAAGACAGGCCTTGTGACATCTTGAAAAAATGTGATTGCAGGATTCATATCTAAAACGTGCTTGATGACAAGCAGAGCTATTAAAAACCAGCTAAATAAAAAAGCTTCTCTCAATTACTTTTTGTCAGACGGCAAGATCAAAACGATCCAGAAGACCTATTTGTGCATCAAAAGGCTTTGCCAACAATAAAAACAAGCTATTTCTTCTACAAGCAAGATTCGGGGCAGTCTCAAAAAAATGACTGTTATCATAAGCCTTCAGAAGGCCTTAGCTCTTCTGGACCGAATCGACATGCCAATACTCACCTCTGCGTTAGCGATTAATTTCTAATGCTGAGTCTTTGCCAACTCTCGTTGCTTTGCAGTTTTCCCTAATGGAGAAGAGAGAACTTGGGTGCCAATGACGATGGCTAGTGCAACAACGGCCCCAGCAAATACACCGACAGCGAGATATTTTCTCTTAGCGCCACCGTCAGGATTTGAGGGTGGCGTTGCGGGCTCAATTACCCGAGTGTTATAAGTTGCCTCATTCTCTTGGACCTGTAACTCTTGTACACGTGTCAGCAAAGCACTGTAGGTATCTTCGGCGACAGTTACGCGCCGCTCAAGAGCACGCTTTTGGGCACTCAGAGACGGAACACTAGATAGCCGCTGTTGATACGTTGATTGAGCTTCCCGTAAGGAGGCTAGCTGCTGTTCTAAACCAATGTAAGAGACTTCCGTATTGACAAAATCTTGGATTAAAAGCTGTGCGATATCGTCTCCCGCAGCTCCCGCCCCTTGAATATTGTTTAGGGATAGCCCTGAACCGCCGCCGGCCAAGGAGATCTGCTCTTGTAAGAAACCTTCCAATGAGGCCTTTTGAGATTGGAGTTGCCGCATCACGGGACTGCCCGGTTTGAATTGGGCGCTTTCAGCCGCAATCTCTCGTTCTACTTCTTGCAAATCCAGAAGGGCTTCTTGGACTCCTGGATTTTGGCGAATTGTGCCAACAAGGAATGCTTGGTCAGCGTTGAGGCCAAGCTTACTTTGGAGTGCGTTGGCTTGAGCTCGAGTTCCTTCGAGAGTGGACTCTACTGCGGCAGCCTCGCCAGCGATGCGTTCAATCTGGGCAACTAGCGAAGTCGCCTCATCTTCGAGAACGCCAATATTATTTTGTTCTAAAAAGTCGCGTAGTTCTGTTTCTGCCTGCCGCACAGCGAGTTCTGATTGAGGTAATTGAGCTAATAAAAACTCTTTTGCCTCGCTAGCCTCAGCACGATTTTGGGTGATTGAATACTCTCTGTAACGGTCAATGATTGTATTGACTACGGCAGCGGAGGTGTCTGGGTCTTCGCTGACATAGTTGATTGACAGAACGTCAGTCCCGCTGACAATACCGACATCTAGGTTTTCACGAAGTGCTCCAGGCGAAATCAAGTCGCCATCTTCACCTTGCAGACCAAGAATCTCAACAGTTTCTCGCAAAATGGGGCGAGATCGGATGATCTGCATTTGCGTCGTTAGCGGAGTCTGGTCATTTAGCAAAGACTCTAGGCGATCGCCACCGGCACCGGCAAAATCGGTTAGTGCCGAACCGGTATCTTCTTTAGTGAACAGTAGCTTGGCATCGGCTGTATAGGTCGGCTTGACCCTAGTCGAGGCAAAGACGGATAGAGCCACACAGGCAGTAAACGCACCGATCGCTAACAGTCCAGATTCACGAATAGAACGATTCATTTGTCTAATCTGCTGCATGTCTAGACCCCTTGACCCTCAAACAATTCCATAGTTCAGCCTGTAACCGCTTAAATCCTTGAGACATCGATGCAAGCTGTAGAAATCGACTTTGGTTACCCAGTCTTTGGCGGGTAAACGAATAAAAGCTACCGCCCCATGGAGACTTAAGAATTCGATTTTCTTCTACCAAGTCATATTAACCGCTTGCCCATCTGCAGGAAGAATACCCATCATGAGGATGCAAACAATAAATTCACGCTTGGGCAGAACTGCCGCGACTAAAATTAGCCTTGGCCAGATGGCACTGACTGGCGCTCACTTAAAGGTGCAATCCGTAAATTTCGGTAAGGTACTCCCCATTAAGATTGATTTCACAGTGTAATCCTAGAAACAAAAGGCAATTTGCCGAACTCTACAAGGGAGCTATTCTCTGACACTTCACACTTCAT
>CAZFWL010000135.1:6599-7158 GCA_964522775.1 uncultured Halomicronema sp. | reverse complement strand
AATTTGCCATTTCTGGGAGCATCACTCAACCCAAGCGGCGGTTTGGCCACTATCAGCGAACTGCACAAACGAGCGACTAATAACGTGGCATCGATTTATCCACTTCAATGGCATAAGCATCAATGCCACCTACGAGGTTTTTGACCTGGGTGAATCCCTGCTGTCTGAGCCATTGACACATCTGAGCCGATCGCATGCCGTGGTGACACATGACAATCGTTTCTTTCTCCGCATCAAAGTGCTGATGAATCTGCGTCTCCCACTCAGCAAAAGTACTCAGCGGCAGATTCGCAAAATCAGCGATCGCCACTCGCTCGACTTCCCACGGTTCGCGCACATCGATGAGCTGCACATTCTCTAACCCGGTTTGCAAACGCTGAGCGAAGGTTTGTACGTCGATTTCACCAGGAACAGAGTCAGGGGCAAACGGCACAGTCGGCATAAAAAAATCCTCACTTCCTTCGCCATACTAAAACGTTGCGAAAAAAGTGAGGACAGGGTTGAGCGATCTCGATCTCAATTAGCGATCGCTTAGCTAACTATTTGGCCGCGACTGCTT
>CAZFWL010000135.1:0-6589 GCA_964522775.1 uncultured Halomicronema sp. | reverse complement strand
ACTGTGCTGACTTCCCGCTGTGACAACTGGGCTAGAATCGCCGTCACATTGGAGCGAGCATCCCCAAACAGCATGGACGTATTTTGCTTATAAAACAGAGGATTAGCGACCCCTGCGTAGCCTGCGGAGAGGCTCCGCTTGAGCACAATCGTGTCCTGAGCTTTCCACACCTCCAACACGGGCATTCCCGCCATCGGACTGTTGGGATCTTCGAGAGAACTGGGGTTGACCGTATCGTTGGCCCCAATCACTAACACCACGTCCGTTTCAGGAAAGTCATCATTGATTTCTTCCATTTCCAGCACGATGTCATAAGGCACGTTTGCCTCGGCTAGCAGGACGTTCATATGACCGGGCAGGCGTCCCGCCACGGGGTGGATGCCAAAGCGAACCTGTTTGCCGCGATCGCGCAAGAGCTGTGTAATCTGCGCCACGGCGTGTTGAGCCTGAGCCACCGCCATGCCGTAACCCGGCACAATGATGACACTATTGGCATCGTTCAGCAGAGCAACCGTTTCATCGACATCAATGGGGGTAGCCTCACCTTCAACTGCAGTGCCCTGGTAATTGGTATTGCCAAAACCCCCCAGCAACACATTGGCAAAGGAGCGGTTCATGGCCTGACACATGATGTAGCTGAGAATCAAGCCACTGCTACCGACCAATGCGCCTGTGATAATCAGCAGGTCGTTGTTCAACATGAAGCCAGCCGCCGCTGCCCCCCAGCCGGAGTAGCTATTCAAAATTGAAATCACAACAGGCATATCTGCGCCGCCGATGGCGACGACCAGAGTGATGCCGAGGATGGAAGCGATCGCTGTCATCACGCCCAGAGGCAACAACGCAGCAGTCTCTCCCACGGTCATGTAGTAGTAGCCCAAGCTAAGCACCGCCCCCAACAGAGCGATGTTGAGTACATGCCGCGCTGGCAGCAAGATTGCCTTACTCGAAACAATTCCCTGAAGTTTGCCGCAGGCAATCAACGACCCGATGAAGGTGATGGAACCAATGAAGACACCCGCAAACACCTCTACTTTGTGGATGGTGAAATCAACGCCTTGGAGTGCGGGATCGGGATGCAAGAAACTGGCATAACCAACGAGTACCGCCGCTAAGCCGCCGAAGCCATTCAATAGTCCGACGAGTTGCGGCATGGAAGTCATTGCCGCCCGAGTAGCGAGTAAGCCGCCAATCCAAACGGCGGGGAGCATGGATGCAATGAGCACGCCATAACCCTGAACCTGATCGCTGAAGGCAGTGGCTCCCAGAGCGACCACCATGCCAGCAATGCCATACAGGTTGCCTCGGCGGGCAGTTTCGGGGTTAGAAAGGCCCCCCAAGCTGAGAATGAAGAGAATGCTGGCTGCAATGTACGCAACCGTCAATAGATTATTAGACATGAGAAATCCTGTGAGCAGTCTGATGCGTTAAGTACCGTGGCCGACTTACTTATGGAACATGTTCAACATGCGCTGGGTGACGAAAAAGCCCCCTGAAATATTGAGAGTGCTGACGAAAATCGCGATCGCCCCCAAAATCGTCACTGCAGATGTGAGCGGGCCAGAAATTTGCAGCATGCCGCCGATAATGATGATGCCGCTAATGGCATTGGTCACACTCATTAGCGGGGTGTGCAATGCCGGGGTTACATCCCAAATCACCTTCCAGCCTAGGAAGATGGCCAACACAAACACCGTAAAGTGCGAAATAAAGGATTCCGGTGCAAAGGCCCCAATCCCAAGCAGGGCGGCGCCAATCAATACTGGCCACAGCAAAGACATGAGAGGACTCGCCGATTTCTCAGCCGATTTCGTCGATGCCAGTTCCGGCGTTTTAGCAGTTGCGGGTTGCAGTGTCGAGGGTTTTTCTAACGGCGGCGCTGGCCAAATCACTTCACCTTCGAGCACTACCGTCGCCTGACGGACAACATCATCTTCTAGATCAAAATGATGATTTTCTGCACCACCCAATTCATTTAGCAGGTGATATAAGTTCGTGCCATAAAGCTGACTGGCTTGATTGGCCATGCGGCTGACGAGATCGGTCAGCCCCACAATTTTGACCCCGTTGTGGTCGTAAATTTCATGGGACCGAGTGAGTTCGCAGTTGCCCCCTTGCTCTGCCGCCATATCGACGACCACCGATCCCGGCTTCATGGCTTCCACCATCTCTTGGGTGACCAGACGCGGAGCCGCTTTACCAGGGATCAATGCTGTAGTAATAATGACGTCCACTTCTGTCGCTTGCTGAGCGAACAGTGCCATCTCCGCCGCAATAAAGGCCGGACTCATGACTTTGGCATAGCCGCCGGTTCCTTCCTCACCGTCTTCTTCAAAGTGCAGTTCTAGAAACTCAGCCCCCATGCTTTGCACTTGCTCTTTGACCACGGGGCGCGTATCAAAGGCACGTACAACGGCTCCCAAGCCTCTGGCAGTACCAATCGCAGCGAGGCCAGCGACGCCAGCGCCAATCACTAACACCTTGCAAGGCGGAATCTTCCCTGCCGCCGTGATCTGTCCCGTAAAGCCGCGTCCAAATTGATTCGCCGCTTCAATCACCGCTCGGTAACCCGCCAGGTTCGCCATGGAGCTGAGCGCATCCAGCTTTTGGGCCCGTGTAATTCTAGGGACAGCGTCCATCGCGATCGCTGTCGCTCCTTTTTGAGAGAGCTTTTCCAACAAATCTGGATTCTGAGCGGGCCATAAAAAGCTGACTATTTTGCCGCCAGGCCGCAAAAGATCCGTCTCATCCTGATTGATCCCCGGATGCCAGAGAGGAGCCTGCATCTTGAGAACAATATCCGACTGGTTCCAAAGCTCAACAACGTCATGGGTTACCTGGCAACCAGCAGCTTGGTAAGCCTCATCAGGAAAACTAGCTGCAGCCCCAGCGTCTGTTTCTACCCACACCTCAAATCCCAGCTTTTGCAGCTTGCGAGCAGTGTCAGGCGTCGCCGCAACCCGGCGCTCTCCTTGCGCGATTTCTTTGGGAATCCCGATCCGCATGGAGGGGCGTATCTCATGTGAGGACGTGCTATCGGGTGCGATCGCAACTGTCATAAAATCAATCTCCTCGTTGTTCTGGATAGTCTTGCTTGAAGAGCCTGTTCACAATTCAAAGGCAGACTCGACTTGGGTGTTCAACAAACGTCAGCGATCACTCGCTGGCACGTGAAAACGACCTTGTCGAGCCGTTCAACAATCGCTCTATCAACCAACCAAAATGTGTAGAATCGCTGTCAAATAAACCTTACAAATTTGCCAATCACTCACCGGCGAACACACATAGCTTCATAGATCCCCCTAAATATGCATGTGCTTGTCCAGGTAAAAGCTGCCAACTGCAAATTGAACTGAATCAATCGACATTACATCGGCTGTTTTCTACCGCATGTTGCCATTCATAAACTCAGGCAAACAAGCTGCCAATATGCAGCATCATGAAATCGCACTGCTTCATACTTAGATACAAAGCACCATTAAAGTGACTGTGCAAGTGACTTGTTTTTAACGCGACCGCGACTAAATCGAAATGTTGATCAGCCTTTTTTTACATTGTTAGCTAATTTCACTGAAAATCCTGAGGCTTCAGGTACATGGAACTTAATCTTGCTCAAGCCCGCCACCTAAACGCACTAAGTAGCGCTCACGCTTGGAAGCCTGATTATTTCCATAATTTCGGAGGGCTCTGCAGCCCACTCTCTATCTTTGTGCTTAGGTGTCAGCCGAATAGCTTCACAAATGCATCAAGGGTGTTAGATCGAATGCCCCCGAGTCAAGAAACCACTGAGTGATCCCCAGAAATCTACAAGTTCCAAAACTGAAAATCCTAAAATACCTTAGCTAGCATGGTCTAAAAAGTCGTGCGAGTAAAATCATTCAGTTCGACCTAAATGAAAATTCCTCAAAGGAAACTCGGATCATAAAAGCAAACCATTTCAGCCAGAATCCACTTTAAATCTCAGATATTAAAACATCTTTTCCCGGAACATTCCCATACGATCAAACCAAAGTGCATAGCTTCAAAGTCTCTTATTCTTTTGAATTTGAAGACCACTAATTAAAGACATCGCTTCCAGGCTTCAACATCACTGAGGTTTCAGCTTCCCTTGTTCAAGGAGATGCCATCGTCTTAGGCAATCGCCGCGCCCAAAGCCATACTTGGTGTCAAACCCTGTTGTTAGAGGAGTTGTGCTCTAAACAAATCAACTCTCACCTCTGCCACATAGTAGTCTCACGCTTTTATTAGCAGAAGCCTACAAGATTCTTGTGGACTTCTTACCGCATCTCGACAACATAGTTGCCCGCTACGGTGAATGAATTGATGGTGATCGCAATGCTTTGGTCAGGGCAGCAACTTTACGTTCGGCCTTCCGGCGCTGGCCGCCTTAATTAGAGAGTGCCTAGTGCTAAAATCACAACTTGTGAAATCAAATAAGGTAAACGGCGATCACAGAAATTTGACTCTACATAGAGAGAAATCTGTAAAACAGCCGAGCCGATCTATATCAGCGTCCAAACGAGTGGACACTTTTTAGAGAGGCTATCCGTCGTATACGCAAAGCTGTGATCGAGCACACAATAATTTAGAGCAAGAGATTTGGGGAGTTTGTTATGTCACCTAAGCGCTGGCTACATCGAAGTTTGTTAGGTCTGTTTGCCGCTTCCGGCTTGGCGATCGCGGGCAGTAGCGCGATCGCTCAAACGACAGAAGGCTTTACTATTTTTGGCGGCGTTGATGCTCAATACCGTCTTGGGTACTTCATCGATAACAATGAGCGGCGCAGCGACGATGCCCGTTACTACCTGAGAGTTTCAGGTCGTAAGGTCCCAAACGAAGTTCTGGAGCTTTTCATTAGCTACCCGCAAGAGTTTGAGGATGAAGGCGGCCACTTCGACTCAACTCGCATCGAACTTCGCGAAGGCACCGGTCGTGGCGGAGCAACGATCGAAGTGGATGAAATCATCATCGATCAAGAAAACAACGTTTTTGAGATCTATCCGGCTGAACCACTTCAGCCCAACAGTAGCTTTGTTGTCGTATTGCATGACGTTCGCAATCCCAATCGATATGGCAACCGTTTCTTCTTCCTTGATGCACTTTACCAAGGGGCTCCGTTGCAAGAGTTCATTGGAGTTTGGCCCATGGAAGTGGCTGCTGAATAATCGAGGTCTGCGGCGGTGCGATAGCTGAGGTAGTTCGCTCCGCGCAGGTTTTGATCAAGCGATCGCCGAATGTGGCCAAAGCATTCGGCGATTTCGCAATTTGACTTCATAGTTTCGCTAATAGCCTCAACCCCAGTGTGAGTGACGCATTTAATTACTCAAAGAGGCTGATTACCGCTACTTGCTTCTTTCGCTAGCACCCTCTTTAGTGCTAGGATTTTAGACCGTGTCTTAGACACTAGGCTAACTCAGTCAGTGTTAGCTAGCTAAGTGA
Source organism: uncultured Halomicronema sp. (assembly GCA_964522775.1). Lineage (GTDB taxonomy): Bacteria > Cyanobacteriota > Cyanobacteriia > Phormidesmidales > Phormidesmidaceae > Halomicronema. The sequence goes on along the minus strand of CAZFWL010000135.1, from coordinate 1,150 downwards.
CTGAAAGGGAAGAGTATCAGGAATGACTAAGAGAACTTTAGGTGGAACAAACCGTAAGCAGAAGCGTACTTCAGGCTTCCGAGCAAGAATGCGGACAGCCACAGGGCGGCGCGTTATTCGGTCGAGACGGCGGCGTGGTCGTGCCCGTCTAGCCGTTTAATTGTGACAGCACTTTTAGTCGGCAAAGTGGAGAACCAAGATCGCGGTTGAACATTCTAGGCTTGTAATGACTCAAACCTTTGAGGTTACAGAGCTTTGAAATTGTGGGTTGAGTGCAAGTGGCTTTACCTAAGCGGTACAGATTGACGCGTCCTAGAGAGTTCTCGCGGGTTTATAGGAAAGGGCAGCAGGCCTCAAGCAGCCACCTTGTGGTTAAGTTCATTAAATCGCCAGATTCAGAATGCTCTCGTTTTGGCATCACCATCAGCCAAAAAGTCAGTAAGCGTGCGGTTGTGCGCAACCGACTAAAGCGTCAATTAAGGGCAGCCCTCCAATCTTTGATGCCTCAGTTGCGACAAAATCTCTGGGTAGTCATTATTTTGCGGAGTAGTGCCAGTGAATGCGACTACTGGCAATTTCTGCAAGAATTAGAACAGCTATTTACAAAACTAGAGGTAAGCAATGGGTATTAAAGAGGAGGTTTATTACGAGGGTGGTCCCCACATTGGTGATTTGATCATCAATGCTTTGCTAGCCTTTACTTTGGTCTGTATCCCCTTGACGGTGGGTGCGGTCGTTCGGGCCCTGTGGTTGCGTTACCGCATTACTAACCGCCGCATTTCAATTACAAGCGGTTGGATGGGTCGGACACGCTCTGACATCATTTATTCGGAAATCAAGAAAGTCGTTACCGTACCCCGTGGTTTAGGGTTGTGGGGTGACATGGTAGTGACATTGAAAGATGGCAGCAAGCTCGAAATGCGAGCAGTGCCGAATTTCCGTGAGACCTACGATTATATTTCTGGCAAACTTTCCAATAAGGCTCAGGCAGTCAGTGGCGCTATTGGCAGCTAAAAGGTTGGCTAAGTCCCTTTACTAATTAGGTGGGCTTTAAATTAGCGTCCAGACCAAGCGGCAAAAGTTGTTTGCCATCTTAATTAATTGAGTTTCAGATGGGCTGATAGAGCGTTACGCTAGTAACGGCTCATGA
>CAZFWL010000134.1:0-7160 GCA_964522775.1 uncultured Halomicronema sp. | reverse complement strand
CAGGTCGTTGACCAAGCCTTCATCACTTGACCGGAGCTATTCGCGGATTGCTGTATTCGTTCCTGTCAAGGAAGCGAATCATGCCTTTTCAGGATTTAACATTTACCTAATCTGAGTTCTTTTGGTCTGCTGAGTCCTGTCAAAGGAGTTGCAGAGAAGCCGCATCGCTTTCAAGAATCAAACTCATTAGATCCACTACTTATATAGCTCAACTCAAAGGCAAACAAAGTCAAGTCATCAGTAAGTGAGAAATATCCGTAGAACCGAAATTAACGCTCATAGCAATATTGAGATTTTCAAACATTTGAACGAGCCATCTGACATTATTTTGAGTTGCTGTTTCGTAATGATTAAATAATGTCGAAAAGCGTTTTTCCAAGTACGGCCTGACCTTTTTGCAGAGCAAAATCACCTTAATTAATAGTCCCGTTGTCAAAACTGGTCCGAGATTATTAATCAAATCAATAAAGACAAAATGCTGAGGCTTTGCAGGTGATTCTAAGATCAAAAAATTCAAAAGCTGACTACAAGTACGAATCAACAAGAAATCGTTCGTTGGTTGATTTTCATTTTGCGGCAGCGTGCGCTCTAGTTGCTCGGCTAGCAATCGATTAAATTTACGCTTGCCATAACCAGGTTCAACAGCTGAGCAAAGGTAATCATACAGTTCACGCTTGAAGTCGCGGAACATAGCGTTTTGATTTAGCTCAAGAAAGTTATGGGCAGTATCTCGATAACTGCGCCCATGCTCAACTTTGCCAGAAAACTGATTAAGAGATGCGACTAACTCGCGATCGCTCAATAGCGTCGGATTACTGACAGGCGTAATTCGTGAGATTGTCTCTGAGTTAGACTCATACTTTTTCAAGCGCGCTTGACGAACTCGATAAGTCACATAATGCGACAGATTCACTTCAAACTTTTGTTGTGCCTGCGCTTGCATGCGACGAATATTTCGGTGGTGTGCCTCGGGGCTATCCTCACTGACTAAGCAATACTCGTACAGATACGGGTATCGCTGGATCAGATTCCCCAAAGGACGTTCCTCATCATTCGCTTGGCTCGCATCACTGTCAATCAAAACAGCCAAACGCTTGAGAGTTAAGTACTGCTCGGTTTCGGTAAACTTCTCTACTACTTGGTGCAGATTACGAACATGACGACTGCGAGAATATTCTCGCAAACTGTCACAAGGTCTCAGTTCAAATAAATCAATGAGCAAGGGAACAGCATATTGGAGCTGCGAGTTGCCTTGCCAACGGTTGATTAAAATATGGCAGCAGCGGTTGAGAATGAAGTGGAAATACTCTTCAGTACCTCGATCTGAAAGAATCTGATCGAGTGCCGTGACGATTCCCTGATCAGGGTAACCAACACCGTCGATAAACAGTGATTGGAATCGGCCAAGCATTTGCTCTGGTGAGGCGCACTCAGCATACGCTAACAAGTGACCATAGAGCTTTTGCTCTTGAGGACTGATCGAACGACTTGGATAGGCTACCCTTTGATTCACAGCAACACATACCTCTCATAGAGGCATTAATGATGATATTCATAACTGATGGATGCCCCTGACGAATGAGCAATCGTAGTTGATTACCCTACTGACAACGAAGAATAAGATGCTCATCTTCTAATGTAGCGGGCCTACGTAGGCGATGCGTCAGTTTTTACACTTGGAATACAGACTTTTAAAAATCGTAAGATCCGTATAAACACTAGCTAACAACAATTTTTGAATACTTGAATTTGTGCTTTCTACGAAGACCCTGCCGCTGGCGTACATAGAGCGCCCAAGGGGCTGACCTAAAGACTCAGTATTTTCAAGGAAATCTGACCCCTTCAAAGAAAATCAGAATTCCCTTGAGATTTTATTCCACATGATCTTGGTGCTTTTGTAAAGCTGACCAGGTACATATCCATAAATTTTAGTCTGATGCTGTTGAAGTAGCGTGAGACACTTTTGTCCTTACACAAGAGTTTTCGGCTCAGCGTATACCGACAGCCACAATCTCACCAAGACAAAGGTCTGGCTCTATGCATCAAATTCAAGGGCTTGAGCGAAAAAATGCCAAGTAATTTTCTAAGTTGGGCTGATAGAGCTTACCGACATCCGTGGGAGGGGTGCCATAGCGGCTAGAGGTGCGGCGTACACCAAATTGAGGGTTTACATATAGTTCTAAAGAACTGCCGCGGGCATTCATCAGCTTGACTTGCAACGGCCAGGTAAAAAACGCGTGATCAGCAATCAAATCTTTGAGAGAGGATAAATCTTGCTTTTTCAGCATCGTTTTCACTCGGTCTAACTCACGATCCGCTTCGTCCAGAGCAAAGGGACGAGAAGATTGCGACACGCCCTCCCGGTGAAGCGTATTTAGAATGTCATGAATAGCTGGTCCATCATGAAACGGTAAGGTTGCTAAGTAAGCGATCGCTGACAGCCCAATTTCATCATCGGTCATGCAAGCCAGTTGCGTATGCCGATTAGTCACCTCAATATTAGGGGGGCGCGATAACACTGGACTGACATCCGCTAATTGGGCAAAGGCAGTTGCTAACGCAGCATGGGCAGCCAGAGTCATGACTCCGTCGACGGTCACCACAACTTGGGCAGGACGCTGATTGAGAAATGTATGAACATCCTGACCGGTGTTGAAATGGCGGCGCTGCGACTGATCACCATAGGGACTGAGGTCAATCCATTCACAAACAAGTTCAGCAGTTTGAACGTCGTAGACGATCGCCCCTTGCATCTGTACTCCGGTGATGGTGGCTCCAGAGAGGTCAGCTCCCACACACCGGGTATGGCGCAGATTGGCTCGACTGAGGTCGGCATGAACCAAAATTGTATTTTCTAAGATGGCACCTTCTAATTGGGCCCCAGTCAAATCGGCACCGCTGAGCTTAGCATCAGTCAAGTCAGCGTCTTTGAGATTAGCACCGGTAAGGTTCGCCCACCGTAAATTCGCTCCACGGAGATTGGTACCACTGAGATTAGCCGTGCAGAGATTGCCATGACGGCATTCCATGCCAACCATAACCGCATTGTTCAAGTCAGCTCCTTCTAAATTGGCAGAGTGGGCTTGGGTATTGCTCAGGTTGGCCCCGATCAAACTACTCTTACGCAAATTACTACGACTCAAATTGGCTCGGGTCAAATTGCTCCAACGCAAGCGCACTTCCCGTAAGTCGGCTTCTTGCAAGTTGGCCTGAGTCAAGTTGGCATTACTCAGATCGGCCCGCAGCAATTCTGAGCGAATCAACGATGCCCTGGTCAAATCAGCGCCGACTAAAATCGCTTGAATTAGGTTTGCCACATTCATCTGCGCAGCTTGCAGATTAGCTTGACTGAGGTTTACGCCGCTCAGACGACTGACATTGAGAACAGCCGCTTGCAAATCTCCCTGACTAAGATTGGCATTGCTGAGATTAGCCACATTGAGGTCGGCCGACCGCAAAATAATGTCGGGTAGCTTTTTGCCTGACAAGACACATTCGTTAAGTTGAGCGTTAGAAAAATCACGCTCTCCCTGAGCGTATTTGTCTAATAAGGTTGCAACAGCATCGGGTGCGGGTAGGGGCTTCATGGGGCAGGCAGGCTGAAGAGGTTTGAACACCACAGGCGGGGACAAGCTACTCTAAATAATTTGCAGCACCCATCAATCAGCGATCGCATGTGCAAATTCTAAGTCGAGCAAGCATCAATGCTAAATACTCTGATGGGCCTGAGACTGCAGCTATAGTTCCAGGTTGCCCGAAAACTTACGGCTCCCGATCAAGATTGGGCAAAGGCGTCTTGAAGCCTTGCTGAAGCTTATGCAGCTCATCACAGCCATAGAGACAAATCCAGTCTGCGAGTAGCTAGAGTGACCACACTGCGGGAGCGTTTCCCCCATAGCCCAAGTCGTACTTTTAGTCATTGTGTTTCTAGCATAAGCTCGGGCGCGAATCCCCAGGCCAAGCTTAAAATAATGTGGCTTTGATGGTTCACATCTTGAGGATGAGCGCGAAGAGGTGAAATGAAAATTGGCATTGTCGGCTTAGGGTTAATTGGCGGTTCTCTCGGGCTAGATTTTCGCCAACTGGGACATGAAGTATATGGAGTAACTCGTCGAACTACGACTTGTGAAGCCGCAATCGCCTGTGGCGCTGTCGATCATGCTGCTACAGAACTCCAAAGCCTGAACTCAGCCGACATTGTGTTTATATGTACGCCCATTCATCTGATTGAGGCGATCGCGATAGAACTAATCCCGCATCTGCCATCGACGACAGTATTAACGGATGTGGGATCAGTAAAAGGGGCGATCGTCAGCACCCTGAGTACGCACTGGCCTAACTTCGTGGGCGGTCACCCAATGGCAGGCAAATCAGAAGCGGGCATTGCCGTGGCCGAAGCAGGATTATTTGCGCAGCGAGCTTATGTGATTACGCCCACCGAGCAAACGTCCCCGACAGCAGTGACGTTATTAACCGAACTGGCAAAAAGTCTGCGGGCCGAAGTGTTCACCTGTTCGCCCGCAGCACACGATCGCGCTGTTGCCTGGATTTCACATTTGCCCGTGATGGTGAGCGGAAGCCTGATTCAAGCGTGCCTGAGTGAGCCTGACAGCACCGTTCGTCAGTTAGCGCAAAACCTTTCCAGCTCCGGCTTTCAGGATACCAGTCGAGTCGGAGGTGGTTATCCGGAACTGGGACTAATGATGGCTCAGTACAACCAGGATGAAGTGCTGCGATCGCTACAGGCCTATCAGCAGGCTTTGCAACAGCTAACCGAACGAATTCAGCAATCGGATTGGGACACCGTAGCTGCAATTCTGGCGACCAACCATGCCACACGTCCAGACTTTATTCAATCAGCACCGGTTCCTGATACAGCAACGTCGTAAAGGTCACCGTGGAACCGAGCCCTTCACCCATACTGATAAATTGCACTACCCCACCCATCGCCTCAATCAGCCGTTGAGAAATTGCCAACCCGAGGCCAGTGCCACCATATTGGCGTGTGCGCTCGCCATCGACCTGGCTAAAGGTTTGAAACAGGCGATCCTGTTTTTCCAGCGACACCCCAATCCCGCTATCGGCCACGCTGACCTTAACAGTGCCGGGCCATTCTTGGTCTTGAAAACGCACTTTTTGAGACTTGAGCTCAGCGGTGATCGTAATGTGGCCTTCGTGAGTGAACTTGATGGCATTACCAATTAAATTCAACATGACCTGGAGCAATCGCTGATAATTACCGTTGATGATGATGGCATCGTGGGTGAGAGGCTGATTAATTTCAAACCGCAGTCCCTTACGCTCTGCCTGAGGGCGAGTGAAGTTTTCAACGTCTGCGAGTAGCTCACTCAATTTCACCTGTGACATGTCGATCTGCATCTTACCTGCTTCGATCTTGGCTATGTCGAGGACATCGTTAATCAAATTCAGCAGGTGAATAGCGGATTTGTGGGCCTCTTGCAAAAACTCATCTTGCTCTTCGGGATCATCCGCCATCCCATCTAAAATCAGCCGCAAGAAACCAATCATGCCATTCAGTGGAGTGCGCAGCTCATGGGAAGTGTTGGCCAAAAATTCACTTTTGAGGCGCGAGGCTTCTTCTGCTAAATGCCGAGCCTCTTCCAGTTCCCGGTGTTTTTGGCGCAGTCGTTGGTTTGCCGCTTGCAGTTCGTCGGCGAGGCCCTGGGCATCTCGAAATAAGTGAGCATGGGCGATCGCCGTACCGACCTGTTCCATTACGGCTTGCAAGAGTGACAGATCCAGCCCCTGCCATCCAGCAGTGTCGGGAGCCTTGAGCATAATGACCCCATTGGGTTCGCCGAGATGTCGGGTAGCGGCAACCAAATAGAGCCCCTCAGAGACTGCCGTCGCATCAACCGCTTGGTCAACGGCAGCAACGACTAAGGGTTGGGGCGTCCGCAAGATTGTCGTCAAACCAGGATAGTCTTCTAAGCACAGAGCGTCTCCCAAGGGGCCTTGAGCCCCTGGCGCCTCGACCGTTGCCATGACGGGCAATGGCTGGTTGGGGGCTTCGTACGCGCAAAAGACGCCCCACTCCACCACGAAAATAGCCGCAAGTTCTTCTACCGTCTGCTGCCAAATTGTTTCTAAATCCAACGTACGGCGAATAGCCCACGTCAGCCGAGTGAGCTGCCGCTCTGCTACCTGATGAGGAGCTTGGGTCGCTCCAACAGTGGGCACCCAGTCAATCACTTTAAAGGCGCCCATCCAGCTACGTTCTGAGTCCACAGTGAGAGGACAGAGTTGCACGATACCGGTCAATTGACCACTCGTGAACTGCATCTGCCAGGGCTCTGAGGCCACCACCGACGATTCAGCCTGAAAATCAAGGTTGAGGCTATCAAAGTTACTTAACAGCTGCTCTAGCGATCGCCCAACCCAACTCACTGGTTGAATCCCAAACTCTTCCGCCACCGACCATTCCATGCTTTGTAAGCGCCCAGACTCATCCAGCACGAATAATAGCGGTGGCAAAGTTTCTGGTAAGAGGTATGCACCTACCGGAAGCGTCGCAACCTCAAACTGCGAATCAGTTTGAGCGTAGGTTTGAGATGACGAAATCCGCATAACAATTGAACAAGGGGGGCAAACAGCGGGAGCAAGCGTGGTACGTAGTGCTCAGCCTCAATAGCCAGATACTGCAAGGTTAGCTGAGCTTAGTTGAGGTTGGGAAACGATCAACAGCCAATGCTGAGTAGTCCAACCAGCCTGGCGGAGATCCCGCAACTCGCAAACTCTACTTTGTTATAGCCGCTACCAATAGCGATTGGTTGCCGCTCGCTTCGGTATCAGCATGCCCGATCACACCAACCAGACCGACAGCCAAGAACCCTAACGGTAATAAAGATTATTTGTCGGCCGCCATTGAGGCATTGCCTGCGCGGGAAATCGCGATTATCAGCCGACATGCACTCCATCTTCATGAGTGAATTTTGTCGTAGGATTCCGTCTGTCGGTAAATCCGATTAAACTTAAGTAACAGATTATTTGCTTGCTTTGGGGACGCCATCCTTAGTATGACTGACGCACCTGTCTCTCGAATTCGTAACTTTTGCATCATTGCGCATATCGATCACGGCAAATCGACCCTGGCCGATCGCCTGTTGCACAAAACGGGTGCGGTGAGCGATCGCGATATG
>CAZFWL010000133.1:0-7195 GCA_964522775.1 uncultured Halomicronema sp. | reverse complement strand
TTGTGTATGCCAATCAGATTGGCGCCAATGACGATCTAATTTTTGACGGCAGTAGTGTAGCGGTGAATCGTCAGGGTGCACTGATGACTCGGGCTAGTGCCTTTCAGCCAGATTTGTCATGGCTGACCTACGATCCTCAAGTTGCTGATTTGCAGCTGGGAACCATCGCGCCTGCAATGACCGGCATCAACGCAGAAATCTGGTCAGCATTGGTGCTGGGCGTCGAGGATTACGCCCGTAAATGTGGCTTTCGCAAGGCGGTGATTGGTCTCAGCGGTGGCGTGGACTCGGCGCTGGTAGCAGCGATTGCGGCGGCCGCCCTTGGCTCCGAAAACGTACTTGGCGTACTCATGCCCTCGCCCTACAGCTCCGAGCACTCCATCAGCGATGCCGAGCAACTGGTGCAAAATCTTGACATCCAGAGCGAACAGCTAGCGATAGGCACACTGATGTCTGGCTATGACGAAACGCTGAGCAACCTGTTTGCCGACACTGAGTTTGGGGTCGCTGAAGAAAACATTCAGTCCCGCATTCGCGGCAATTTGCTGATGGCGATCGCCAACAAATTTGGGCACCTGCTACTCTCCACAGGCAACAAGTCAGAGATGGCAGTCGGTTACTGCACCCTCTACGGCGACATGAACGGAGGACTAGCGGTGATTGCCGACGTGCCCAAAACCCGCGTCTACAGTCTCTGTGACTGGCTCAATCAGCACCCGCAAGCACTGCTTAAAGTTGCGGATGGCGACCAAGTGGATCCCATTATCCCCAGCAATATCTTGACCAAAGCGCCCAGCGCCGAATTAAAGCCCGGACAAATCGATCAAGATTCGCTGCCGAGCTATGAAGTGCTCGACGACATTTTGGAGCGACTGGTGCAGCGCCATGAGGCCATTGACGACATCGTGGCTGCCGGGCATGACATCGGCATTGTCAATAAGGTCGTGCGCTTGATGAGTCGCGCCGAATTTAAGCGCCGTCAAGCTCCCCCGGTGCTCAAAGTAACCGATCGTGCCTTTGGTTCAGAATGGCGCATGCCGATCGCCAGTCGTTGGACGAGTCATCTCGCCACCCAACCCGCGATCGCTCTGGCACCGACGGCCGCCTCTTGACCACCTTGAGCTGCCCCATGTATCGACCCAGTGGACGAGGCTTTCATCGTGGTAAAGATGTCCCAACTTGCCAATCTTGTGTCGGGGCAAACGGCTGTTCACCCCGACCGATTATGTTCAAACATCTTTGCAGAGCTTTCTTTCCTCGCTTAGGACTGCCAACACCTGTCAACAGTCTCTGTTTGAAAATCAGTCTCAAAAGGATACTGTTCCTAGCCGACTTATTCTCATCGCACCCTTCTGGAAAATGCCTGAATGCCTTGTTATAGGATGGTTTTTCGATCTCCAAGAAATGGAGACACACAGAAATTGGCGAGAGATGGATTTTCATTCAACTTCTTTATTGATATTTAATTTCAATAAGCTAGAATGAGATTGACTTGGAGGCTTACCTGTTAAGCGTTCCTGTTCTCCTCTCAACAACGGTCGTAGGTGCTTCAACTGAGGCACCTATTTTTATAGCTACCAACTATCGCTGAGAATACGGACTTTCTCCTAAAAAAGCGATCTTGGCTGAGCTTTTTCGCCAAAATCCGGGAATAGTGATCATGTGGATTTGGTAAAGATTATCTAGAAAATATGAGCAGCACTTGGACGGAACCCCATTGAGCCGTACTTTTGCTGAGTTGTCCCATCAAGCTCCAATGTGGGGCTATTCCCGCAATTGAGTGCTCATGAACCAGTCAATTCGCTATGTCCAATACGTTATGTGGCTGGGTCAGTGTTAGTTTCTAGAACCTCAATAAAGTTGATGCAGTTGCCGCTGAGGTTGCCCTTACTGCTGACTACGCTGCCGTCAAAAGGGCGTGGCGAGTTTATCCTCAGCTGATTGTTGTCTCAGTTGCCTGTTGGATATGACTCAAGAGTTATTCACCTTTAACCCTGTATCTCCCAGTCGAAAAGTGACCGATACAATCCCGGCTATTCCGGCCATCTTAGACACCATCGCCGACCCGATCTTTTTGACTGATGCTGAGGGCCAGTGGCTATATGTGAATCAGGCCTGCTGCGAGCTATTTGGGATGCCGCAGTCAACTTTGCTAGGGCGACCTGACCCCACTTGGCTAACTGATGTCGGCCTCGATATCTTACAAGGCTCTCAGGCCAAAGCAATCGCTTCCCACGCGACGCAAGAACGGGAAATCGCCCTGCGGGATAGCGATAATGAGATTCGCATTTTGGCAGTCAAAGTCAGTGTGATGACCACCAACGCGGCTGTTTTCCTGGTGCATACCCTGAGAGATATCACGTATCGAGTCGAGGCTGAACAACGCCTCCAGCGTGAGTCACGGCGCGAACGACTGCTAGGCGCGATCGCCAAACACCTGCTGCAATCCATGCGCCCAGTGAGCCTACTCGAACGCAGTATGGAAGAGGTGCGCCGCTTTTTAGAAGCCGATCGCGTTCTCTTTTACAGCGTGCGATTAGATAACGTTGGGGTCATTGCCGAAGCCGTCGTGCCGGATCAATGCTCCCTCAAAGAAATTCTCCTAGAGTTCACCTGCTTCAGTCCCAGCGAGCTAGACAAGTATCAACGCGGCGAGATTCAGGTGGTCGAGAATGTTGACGATACCACTTTGCCGGCGGAGTTCAAGAAACATTTGCAGGCATTTGATATTCAGTCCCACATCGCCATTCCGGTGATTCAAGGTGAAGACTTGTTGGGGCTGATTTGCGTTCATGACTGCAGCCATCCCCGACCTTGGCTCCCATGGGAAATTGCCTCACTAAAAGATGTGGCGACTCAAGTTGGACGAGCACTGGCTCAAGCCGACCTGTATACCGAGGTGCGTAAACTCAATACCGAGCTGGAGACCCAGGTCGAGCAGCGCACTCGTCAATTGCGTCAGGCGCTGGACTTTGAAGCGACGCTTAAGCGGATTGCCGATCGCGTACGCGATAGCTTAGATGAGTCACAAATTTTGCAAACCGCGGTTGAAGAGTTGACCGGTGTTTTGGGAGCACGGGGCTCCAATACAGCGTTGTACGACCTCGAACAGGGCACCTCGACCATTTATTACGAATACAACGAGTCGCTGCCACCTTATCAAGGCCGAGTTGCCCAAATGGAGGCCTTTCCCGAGGTTTATCATCAGCTGCTCGACGGGCAATATTTCCAGTTTTGCTCGAAAGAGCCGAATCCAGTGCGGGGGCACGTCGCCATGTTTGCTTGCCCTATTCGTGACGATCGCGGCGTCCTGGGCGATCTCTGGCTAATTAATGAAAAAGACTACGGGTTCGAAGATCAAGAAATTCGCCTTGTGCAGCAAGTCGCTAACCAATGCGCGATCGCGATTCGACAGGCACGGCTCTATCAGGCTTCACAAGCGCAAGTCAAAGAATTGGAGCGGCTGAACCAACTGAAGGACGACTTTCTCAGTACGGTGTCTCATGAACTGCGTACGCCTGTGACCAGTATGAGAGTGGCTCTGCAACTCCTAGGCGCGACCTTGAATCAAGAGCTCAACTTGAACCAAGAGCTGCAAAAACCGAAAGATAGTCAGCATCGTGTGGCGCGCTATTACACGGTATTGAAAGAAGAATGCGAGCGCGAAATTAGCCTGATTAACGACTTGCTCGACTTACAGCGGCTCGACGGTGGCAATCATCCCATCACCCCACAGCAGATCAATCTGGCCAGTTGGCTGACGGGCATTACCAATAGCTTTTATGAGCGGGCTCAAAGCCGCCAGCAGGCCATCGAAACTGATTTGCCAGCGGCGTTGCCTCCGGTGGTGAGTGACCAGGCGAGCCTAGAGCGCGTCTTTGCCGAACTCCTGAACAACGCTTGCAAATACACCCCTCCCGGCGAAAAAATTTCTGTTGCGGCGATCGCGGATCAGGATGGTCAGGTTCTCGTGACCGTCGCCAATAGCGGTGTCCAAATACCAGCGGGGGAACTGCCGCGCATCTTTGACAAGTTTTACCGGGTGCCCAGTTCTGACCCTTGGAAGCAGGGCGGAACCGGCCTGGGCTTGGCGCTCGTGCAAAAGCTTTTGCTTCACATCGGTGGCGATATTCAGGTGACGAGCGATCGCACCGGCACCGCCTTCAACATCACCCTGCCTTTGGATATGACCCTCGCCGTTTAATACTGCAGTCGACAGAGCATAATTGCCTGCTCTCTACATCCGATCAACATGGTCGAACTACAGACGATCCCCAGGCCGTAACTGCTTCGGAAACTCTACAGGCAGTTGACCGCTGCGGATGTGCAGGTCTCGTTGCGGAAAGGGAATTTCGATCTCGTGTTGGCGCAGAGCTGCCTCAATCGAAAAGTAAAGATCGCTCTTAATGACCAACTGCTTCGGCGGGTCAGCAATCCAAACCAGTAGCTCAAAATCGAGAGCGCTATCACCAAAGCCTTTGAAAAAAACCAGAGGGGGCGGTTTTGACAGCACTTGCGGATGTTGATAACTCGCTTCGACGAGTACCTGCTTGACCTCTTTGGGGTCGGAGCTATAAGCCACACCCACAGGCAATCGAATCCGAGACACCGGGTTGCGATGGCTCCAGTTAATGACCTCTTGCTCTAAAAAGCGAGAATTCGGCACAATAATCGATACCTGATCCAAGGTTTTGAGCTCAGTGCTTCTTGCCCCAATGCGTTCCACGGCGCCGTGAAATTCACCAAATGCGACAAAATCACCCACTTGAATGGGCCGCTCAAACACCAAAATAAAGCCGCTACCAAAGTCTTTCACGATATTTTGCAGGCCAATACCAATACCGACACCCAGGGCACTGGCAATCAATGCCAGAGAACTAAGATCGACTCCCCAAATTTGCAGCAGCAATACCGCGCCAACAAAAATCATGCTGTATTTGGCCAAAACCGTAATGGCCGCCTGCAAGCCGCGATCAATACCTGTGAGGCGCAAGATCCGCGATCGCAGAAAATTAGCAAAAATGCCTGACACCACGACAAGGCCAAGCATGATGCCGACCAAGGTAAACAGGCTAAAAATGGAAATCTCAGTTTGTCCCAAGCGTAAATTGGGTGCCAGGAGCCCTTCCATGACTTGCCGCTGGAAAAAGTAGCTTAGGCGGCGAGTTAGCGGGAATAGGGTGGTGATGTAAGTAATGACGCTCAGCCAGAGGCCGAACCGAATCAAACTGAGAACTAAAGACAGCAGTAGATTGAACCCGGCGGGGGTCGATTGTTGGCCATCATCTCGTGACGTTGCCAGGTTTTCTAGCAGTGGACGTAGCGATCTCCGCCATACGTAACCAATGAGTTGATGGGCAACTAACGTTAGCAAAATCAACCCAAGGGAAAATATCAAACGCCGCTGGAAGACTTCACCGCTCCGTTCTGCTTGGGCAGTATCGATTTCCTCGTCTAACTGGATGGCCCATTCGTCGGCAAGCGCACTGGGAGAATCGACATCATTCAAATCCGCGTCATTTTGGGTCACCGTCATGAGGTAACGGCCATCCACCAAAATCACCGGGGCTTTATTGCGGATTTCTGTACTGACGGTCATGTCCCCGTCATTTTCTTCAAGGAGGTCTTCAAGTTGCTCACTAATGGTCTCAGCCCGCTCATCAGCATTAGTCTGATTTGTCGATGCGACTTCAAACAAAGGGCGGCCGTCTAAGACCACAGGAGCACCTTCCAACACCAAGGGTTGAGCAATAACATCCCCAATCAAATAGCTCCCTAACACCATCACCAGCAGCAAGGACCAGAACAGACGTTTGATTAGCTGATGAAGCCCACGCCCCTGTCGGCCTGACCGTCTTCTTTCGCCCATTGCGCTCTAGCAACCTCCTAGACTGCTTGCTTAGATCTGTATCTGTAAAAATAACGCCGTCAACATCGAGACAAGTAATTGTCCTCCCCAAAAATTGCTGCATGGCCCAATTGGCCAAGGCAACGGACGACAACGCTGATGCGCAATGTTAAACCAAAAACAAGAATCATCAGCTAGGGGACGTTTCTTTATGGGCCCAACCAATACACTCAGGAAGCGTTTGAGGGAACCGTCCACTGCTTAGTTTACGGTCAGGTCAATTAGCACCACGGAGAGCCTTGCCAGTTATCACGCCATCCGCACCGAAATGAGGTCTTGACCTCAGCCAACACCCTTCCAGAACATTTGCGGCCAGTCTACTGATGCAGAAGCAGCGGACGGTTAAGCCTAGCAGTGGGGCTAGAGTAGGCTGGTGATTTTTTCTGCGATCGCGCCCTGCGCCATCACGCCTTCGGTGCGATCAATTAGACTGCCTTCTTTGAAAAACAGCAGCGTGGGTACCCCCATGATGTGGTATTGGCTGGCTAGCTCTTCATAGTCATCAATATTGATTTTGGCGAGTTTCGCCTTACCGTCAAACTCTTCTGCCAGACTATCGATGATGGGATTCATCAGTTTGCAAGGGCCACACCACGCTGCCCAAAAATCCACCACCACGGGTACGTCACTTTGCAGGACTTCGGTCTCAAAATTAGTATCGGTCAAAGTGACATATTTTGTGGCTGCGGCCATGATGTTGCATCTCCTAACGTGGGCTGGTGTCGGCTCAGCATCACCCAAAAACAGGTTGGCTAGTTTAGCGACAGGTTGCGTTCATTCCTAAGATAGTCGATTGGTTCAAAGATGCGATCATAATGCACTACCTGATCCGTAATTATGGTTCGCAGACCGTGATCTGGCATTCCCTCAAGGATCGCATGATGTTGCTTGGCGTGTATTGTCTGCAAGGATTTCAAGCAGCAGGCTGGTTGCACATCATCTTCATTCACCTCAGGTGAGGCTTTCCGGATTCCTCAGACAGTCAAGCTTAATGTGTAAAAATTCGTCGCCGGTGCAAAAGCCCTCCGCCAATGCGACAGATATCCCTTTGACCCGAAATGAGCCGTTAAGGTTACGTCGACGTGTATCAAGTTCTGAAATTTGATAGTCGTCTTGATAAATCACCCCATTCAGAGCATCCAAAACGGGTTTGATGATCCGCTCACTATCAAGTTCATGGCCTAGTGGTTGAATGGGTTGGTCGTAAAAATGGGTGATTTGCAAATAGAGTTTGTTGGCTAATGGAGGGCGATCGCCCCAACAGCGCTGCGCCGTTATCGTCACAAG
>CAZFWL010000132.1:593-7229 GCA_964522775.1 uncultured Halomicronema sp. | reverse complement strand
AGAGATCCTGATTCAGTTGACTGATCAAGGACCGGGCATTCCGACGGACGCATTGCCCGCGATTTTCCAATCTGGCTATACCAGCCGCTCCCAAGGTCAGGGGTTAGGGCTCGCGATCGCTCGCAAAATTGTGGGTGAGTTAGGGGGGCGCATCTGGGCGAATAACCTCGCGCGCGGCGGCGCTCAGTTCAGCGTCATCTTTCCTCAAACTCAACCTCTTCGATCTCAACCAGCCCAGTTTTGACCGCCCGCACAATTGCTTGAGTACGGCTGCTCACGTGCAGCTTGTTAAAAATTGAGGTGAGGTGGGCTTTGACGGTGCCCGAAGTAATGTACAGGCGATCGGCCATTTCTTGATTAGAGGCCCCATTGACCAGTAGTTGCAAAACTTCGCGCTCACGGTTGGTGAGGTCTTCTTCAAGGTGCAGGATCGGGCGATCAGGATGATTAAATACAGAGAAAAAGCGGTTGGTTACTTCATCTCCTAAGTAAACGCGATCGCTGGCCCAGGCTTGTAAGGCATCAGGCAATTGGGCGATTAATCGATCTTTGAGCAGATAGCCGCAGGCCCCTGCTTTCATTGCGCGAAAAATTTCTTTCGGATGGTTGTGGCCAGAGACAATGGCGACCTTGCCGCTAAAGCCCGTTTGCCGCAGCTGATCCAAAATATCGAGGCCAGATTCGTTCTCGACTAAAAACTCTAGGTCCAGCAGGATGAGGTCGGGTTGCTGAGCCATGGCTGTCGTGAGGCAAGTTTGCCCACAGTCGGCTTCATTGATCTGTTGAAACCAACCCTGATTACTATGGCGGTACAGCTCAATAAAGGCGCGTAAGGCCTGGCGAAAGCGAGGATCATCGTCGGCGATCAGCAGCGATCGCAAACCTTGACCAGAGGCAGGGGATTGATGTCCTCTGACATCAGTTCGGGTAGCGACGTTTCCAATCATGGCTTTTGCTTGCACCTGATGATCAATAGATAGATGGCACTCAGATGCACCGACTAGCCGCCTTTGGGGCAATTGCCATAGCCGCTGGCACACACATTGAGAAAGCCTAGGGTTAAGTCCAGCCTACCCACTGACAATAGAGCGATCGCGAGATATGTCAGTAATTTTACAGTTAGATACATGGGGTATACAGACAGCCTGCGAATCATTCCCAGTCGAGCCGTCAAGCATCTCAGCAGACACCACCCAATCGCCCCCCTGGAACAAACTAAATTGTTCCAGGGGGGCGATTGGGTGGCGGCGTAGAATTCACCAGTGCCGCCCGCAGGTTGACAGAGCCCACCCCTTGAATATCCACCGAAGCCCCCCGTAAGTTCACTAGCCCCAGGGCTTGGATATCAACCGACGTGGCGGCCTGGAGGCTGAGACTCCCGGTGGAGCGAATGCTGAGCACCTGCATCGTATCGTTGAGAGCAATTTCGTGCCCGCCTCTAGAGCGCAGCGTGATGGCCCCCTGACTATCGCTAAAAGTGAGGCGATGACCATGTTTAGTCTCAACGGTGATGGTGTCGGTGCTGTCATTGAGGCTGACTTTTGCACCGCTGGCGGTTTCTAAATGCAAACCGGCTTGGCTGGTCCCTTTATCTTCTTCAACGAACTGCATTTGGTGGCCGGTCCGGGTGCGGAGGGTGCGGAGGCGAACCTTGCCCCGATTAACCGCATCGGCCACCGCATCCGGCGGGGCGTCTTCGCCATTCCACACGTTGCCTATCACATAGGGTCGGTGAATATCGCCATGTTCAAAGCCAACGAGCACTTCGTCCTCAATCTCGGGGAGGCAATGCAAGCCGCGATCGCTGCCCGCTCCGATCGCCACTACCCGGGCCCAATTACTTTCGTGACCGCTACCATCTTCTTGCGGCGTTAAGGTCGGAAAGCGCACGCGCACGCGCCCCAGACCTTCTGGGTCTTGATTGTTAGTCACAATGCCCACCAGAAAGGTCTGCCCCGGTCGCAAGCGCGGCTGCATCATCAAGTCGCCTAACCGGTTGCCGCCCCGGAGCCCTCGCACCGCAAACTCAGTAGTGTAGCGACGGTTGTAATAGAGATGACGGGTTTCCGCAATGTAGTAGTCGCCGTCGTATTTGCCCATGTCGGCCAAGGTCACTAATCGCCCAGCGCGAATGTCCGGATTTCCCTCAGCTTGGGCATCGGCGACCGTAAAGTCGCCCCCAAGTTCATCGAACAGGGCTTGGGCGATCGCATCGGCTTCCTTCGCGCTTTCAACGGGTTTATCCACGACATAAGCCTTGGGAGGACGACTCGACAGCCCAAAGTCGGCTGACATGGCGGCCCCTTTGCCATATTCGGTTTCCGTTAGCGTTGCGTCACTTTGGGCCGTGGAGACGATCGCCTGCTTACCCATGTAATCCCAGGCCCTGACCTCCACCCCGCTCACCTGCTCTGCCGAAGTCACCCGCACTTGAAAGGTGCCAAAGTCTTTCAGCCATTCCAGCGTCAGGTTGTCGTCAGCCGTGGGTCGACGAAAGTACAACTTGCCGTCTCGCACAAAGAGTTCAAAGCCCAACCGCGCCGCTCGATAGCGCAAGAACTCCATGTTGGTCTGGTTTTCTTGAAAGATGTACGCCCGCGGTTCGCCGCTGCTATCCACTTGCCCAATTTCAATCCCGACCTCAGCGGCAATTTCTTCCACAATGTCGCTGTCGGTATAGTCCTGAAATGAGCGATTATGCCTACCACGATGCAACCGATGGGAGGTGTCATAGCCCCGCACGATGATGGGGGCTTGAGACTCCGCACTAAAGTGACTTTCAATGCCGGTGATTTCCCCTTCTATCAGATAGCTCATGGTTGTTGAACTGAGCCCCTGATCATTGGTTTGACTCGCTTCAAAGCCAATGCGGATGGTTTGCCCGAGCGCGAAGTAATCGTCAAAGCGCCAAGGGGAGGTATCGGAATAGTAGGGATTTTCTAGAGCGATCGTAAACGCGGTGGGCAAGTTTAGGCTTTCTTCAACGGAAAGCTGCTGAAGATCATTCATTAACTCATCGGGCGCTGTTTCACCGCCGATTTCTAAATAAGGTGTAGGGATATAGGTTGCAGTTGCCACAGATTTGGATTACCTAAAATTCAAAATTTTCCTAGGGTTAAATCGCTCGCAGTTAGCTATACCATTGACTGCGTTCCGCATACTCATCGCAAGCCGCCTGAGAACCACTCTCTAACGCATCAGCCTCTTGCATCAGTTCGTCGTAGCGGTCCTTTGCACTTTGGTTGACTTCAACCTTAAAGCTAGAGGTTTTATCGTTGAAGTTATAGTCCCGAAGATCATCGACATAAATCTCGCCGGATAGCTGACAAGTATTCCCTTCAAATCCAGAATGTTGATATAGGGTGAGGACATATCCTGCCGGTACATAAACTGAAGTAACTCGATCATTACCAACATCCCCTAGATCACCCTTGTCATACTCTCCTTCACCTTTCTCAACTGACTTTCCTTCTTTATTACTGTGTTGAAATAGCTGAACTTTACCCTCTGGATCGTAGTTTTCTGCGGCTTCTTCGCGTTTTTCTTCAGCGGCTTCAGTGCCTGACTCACATTGGGTCTTGAGTTCTTCTAGATAGTATTCGTTAGCTTCACTGACAGAAATGGCTTCCGGGGGTTGCTCACGCGTATCGCGATCGCCAAACAGTTCAGAATCGTAGGTTCTCGCTTCTGAAGATAGGAAAGCATCGTCGACTTCTTTGAGCGACAAATTGACTTCGGCACGCACGGGTGTGCCATCCGCTAAAAACATCGTGAGCTTGTAATCGAGTTTTTCAACAAAGCAGGTGATGTAATCTTTACTGCCCCAAATGAATTGATAGATTGGCGGTCGAGGTAAGTAGCTATCCCCCGTAGAAAAACCTTGGAATTGGACCGACATTCTGAGCGGATCGATGTAGACAGCCATAATGTCTTCGCCTGACTCGTAGGTGTCAAACATGACTTTTTTGAGGCGAAGGGTGCGCGCTTTGGGATATTCGAAACTGACTTTGGGGCGACCACTTTCAGTCCGAGCAGATTCAGATTCACCAATTTTTACCGCCTCTTTGAACTGTACTTTGTCAGGATTAAACATGAACTGAAAGTCCAGTTCATTGCTGTCAGGACAGAAGAGTCGCGCTTTTTCTAACACAGTCATTTGTTCTACCTCCTGATCTCACATCACCAGGCCAACCGACCGGCGTAATAGCCGCCTTGTCGCTCGCGATCGCGGTTTATTCGTTGCCTAACTAGGGTGTAAACTTCACGCGACAGTTGCTCGATCTCATAAGCCGCTTCTGCTTGCGATAAGTACTCCCCTTCGGGGAATTCGACGTCAGCTTCTAAAATCGTTTCGGCCAGTTCTTCCAAAAATTCATCATCGGGATCTTCTAAACGTAGGGCGAGGGCTTCTAAGATGACCAGGTCAGCAGCTTTGATGCTCTCGGCCAATTCTGTCTGAAAATCCTCGTCTTCTTCTAATAGGGCTTCTTCTAAAAACTCGAAAAATTCCTCCCCGGTAAATTCGGGGGTTTCAGTCTGGATTTCCTGAGTGGTTTCACTAAATTCATCATCGTTATCGACCCGCTCGGTCACCGCCCCAGCAAAAAACTCGTTGAAGTCCGTTTCAAACCCGGCAGCCTTCGCTAAAAAGCTTTCGAGCAGTAGTTGACTCTCGTCGTCACCATCGGGCAGTGCCCCCTGCAAATTCTGCCGCAGTTTTTCTTGCCATTCATCGGAAGAAAGCTCGCTGCCATCTTCAGTGGAAGCGTCGTCAGTCTCATTATCATCCTCGGCCATGGCTTCCCGCTGGACGGGGAGATCTGGTTGCTGAGGGGGTGACTGGATCGATTCCTCACCCATGAGTTGGGCAATTGATGACCACTGATTAGGCACTGCGGTCGCTCGCTGAATGGGTTGATTTCCCTCTGCGAGATCGCCCACCCCCTGCTGGATAGAGACACCCTCGCTCGACCGCTGAGCCGCAGTGGGGACTTCAGTAGCTGGCGGCGAGACGGGCTGAGAGGCCACGGGTTGCGTCTGTGCTAACAGCTGTGAATCAGATGGTGTCGCTGTTGGTTCCCCAGTTGTATCAGCGTGAGCTTGCACCTGAGGACTGTTTGCCGTTGGGGAAACCGATGTTGCCGAGGGCGCACTGTGATCGGTTTGGTCAGGCGATCGCTGCACGGTTGCTGCGGTGTTGCCCTGGCGATCCGTTGCGGGCGATGCAGCTAGCGACGGTGCTGACTGCTGTTGTAGGGATAATGCCGCCTCAGCGGCCGGGGCCGTGAGATCACGCTGCGGTTGAATCCTGTTGTCAGTGTCGTTAGTGGGCGTACTCTCTCCCGCGAGCACGGTGGGCGATCGCTGCAGCGAATCGGGCGTTGCTGCTGTTGTTGGTTGAACTTGAGGCGGAGCGGTGGCTGTTGTGGGTGGTTGCCGCGATGATGCGTCGGAGGCGGCTGCTTCGGGAGCAGTGGGAGAGTGGGGCTGCGACGATTTTTGAATCGTCTCCGATGTCGTAGCGGCAGTGCTAGTAGGTCGTGCGGAAGGGGCTGTTGCCTCGCTGCTCAAACCAGCATTTGGCTGATCCGCCTGGGCTTGAATAGCGGCATTTTGCCCGCTACCCGGTGGTATAGCGGTGGACGACGGGGCGGGCAACTGAGAAGTCGATTGGGCTTGCAGGGGAATGGGGGTTGTTGCGGTCGTATTGGTCGTACCAGTTGACTGCGGCGACCCTTGTAGTGGCCTCGATGGGGCGGCGGCAGGGTTGCTAGGGGCGGCGGCAGGGGAGATCGCCGTACTCCTTGAGTCGGCGTTTGACTGTTCTGCCCGCGCCTGAATAGCGGCATCTGGCCCATTTGTTGGCGATGGGGAGGGCAACTGAGCGTTCGCTGCGGCTGAAGTGGCTTGTCGCTGCACTGACTCCGCCCCCTGAGCAGTGGCTAACTCGTTCGTGATGCTTTGAGGCGATCGCTGTATCGATGTCGGTGCTGAGTCAGAACCGGGGTGGATGCCGTTAACGGACTGCTCCGTAGAAGTGTCTGCCGGGCTTGACGTCGTTGGCGTGGCTGTTTGTGGCTGAGCGATCGTGGACTGCGGTTGAACCGTTGAAGCAGAGGCTTCTACCGAATTCGGTGCATTGTCGCTGTCGTGGAAATTGGGCGATCGCTGTATCGTTGGCTCCTGAGAGGTCTCCGCCGAGGCGTGAGAGATGGCTGGAGTTTGCTGCTGAATTGGCGGTGTCGTTTCAGCGTGAGCACTGGATGACGAGGTCGGTTGCGTGGCGGCCGATTGGATGAGCTCGGGGGAAGTTGCTGCACTGGGAAGCTGGTGGGGCGATCGCTGCACCAGCGGTTCAGCTGATGAGTGAGGCGTTACAGCTTCAGGTTCAGCACTTAGTGCGGTTGTCGGTGGCGCAACGGCCGGTTGAATAATTTCCGGGGCAGTCGCTGGACTGGAATCATGATCAGTTAATCGCTGCACCATCGGTTCATCCGATGGCTGGGCTGCTGGCAAGGACTGAGAGGTTACTGTTTCCTGCCGTTGGATGGGGGTTGCGATTTCAGCGGCAGTATTCGGTGAAGTCGCAGGTTCTGTTGCAGCCGATTGAAGGATGGTAGAGGAAGTCGCCGGACT
>CAZFWL010000132.1:0-583 GCA_964522775.1 uncultured Halomicronema sp. | reverse complement strand
GCCAGATGGGCAGGAGAGGGCTGCACCGTGGGCTCGGCGGCAGAGTGAGACGTTACAGCTGCCTGTTGTTGAATTGGCGTAGCCGATTCAGCGCTCGCGCTCAGCGGGGAGGCAGGTGCTGTTGCCGCGGGCTGAATGATTTCGGGGGCACTCGCGGGACTGGGCAGATTGCCTGAAGAGCGTTGCACCATCGGTTCATCGGAAGACCGCGGTGTTTCTGTTTCTTGCCGCTGAATCGTTGTTGCGCTTTCACCGTGAGCAACGGGTGGGGCTTGCGATTGCGCCACCGCGGGTTGAAGGATGTCGGGAGAGGCTGCTGTTGGGGGAATTTTTCCTGGTGAGCGCTGCACCGTTGCTCCCTCAGATGACTGGACTGCCGATGGCGACGGAGATACTAGCGTTTCCTGCCGTTGAATTGGCGTTGCAGTTGCAGAGTCAGCACTGGGTGCGCTTGCAGATTCTGTTGCAGCCGGTTGGATAATCTCGGAAGAAGTCGCTGGACTGGGGCTAATGTCTGGCGATCGCTGCACCGTCGGAGAATGGAATGACTCGGCCTCTGAGGAAGATGGGGTGGCAGCAGCAG
>CAZFWL010000131.1:0-7287 GCA_964522775.1 uncultured Halomicronema sp. | reverse complement strand
CTTTGTCGGGCTTCTGTTCATCGCCATGGCCACGGGCATGATCTTTGCTCGTTTCTCGGTGCCCACTGCGCGCATTTTGTTTAGCCATTACGCCTTGATTGCGCCCTTCAACGGCTCACCGTGCCTGATGTTTCGCACAGCCAACAAGCGCCGCAACCGAATTTTAGAAGCGCAACTTTGGGTAACGCTAGTGCGGGATGAATTTACCAAAGAAGGCGATCTCTTTCGTCGCTTTTACGATCTAGAGCTGATTCGGTCTCACACACCACTGTTTGCCCTCACCTGGACAGCGCTGCATCCCATTAACGAAAACAGCCCCCTACATGGAGCCACGCCAGAATCTCTCCGGCGCGAACATGCCGAAATTATTGTGATCATCACCGGCATTGACGAAAACTTGTCCCAAACGATCCACGCCCGCCATTCGTTTGTGGCGGATGAAATCCTGTGGAACTTCCGCTTCAAAGACGTACTTGGATGGACGCGGGACGGACGCCGCGCCATTAACTTCAATAACTTTGATAAGGTTTACCGCGTTGATCCGGTCAATGGCTATGCTCTGACACAGGAACCGTTCGAGGATAGCGCGCCATCAAAGTCTGCACCTGCTCGGCGTGGTAAGAGCTCCGAGTAAGGGGTGAGGAGACCACCTGCAAAAAGCCCATTTCTTCGCCAATCACGCGCCAAGTTTCAAATTGCTCAGGCGTAATGAAATCTTTTAACTGCAAGTGCTTATCGCTGGGTTGCAAATACTGGCCAATGGTCAAAATATCGCAGTCGGCCTGCCGCAAATCTGCCATGGTTTGCCGTACCTCGGCATCGGTTTCGCCGAGGCCGACCATAATGCCTGACTTGGTGTAGACCCAGGGTGCCAGCTCCCGAGTCCGACGCAGCAGTTCTATTGATTGCTCATAGTTAGCCTGGGGCCGTACGCGCCGATAAAGACGCGCCACCGTTTCGGTGTTGTGGTTGAGTACTTCGGGCTGCGCCTTCAGGATCTCCGCTAGGGCGTCCCAGTTACCGCACAGATCCGGAATCAGGACTTCAATCGTGGTTTTCGGCGAGGACTTGCGCACTTCTTCGATACAGCGCACGAACTGTGACGCGCCCCCATCGGGCAAATCATCTCGGTTCACAGCGGTGATCACCACATGGTTCAGGCCCATGCGTTTCACCGCTTCCGCCAAGCGCCACGGTTCCGTCGGATCCAAGGCTTGAGGCTTTTTCTCAAAGTCGATGTCGCAATAGGGACAGGCGCGAGTACAGGCTGGCCCCATGATCAAAAAGGTGGCAGTACCGGCATTGAAACATTCGCCAATGTTGGGACAGGATGCTTCTTCACAGACTGTGTTGAGCTGCAAATCTCGCAACAGCGATTTGACATTGCCGACTCGCTCCCATTGCGGAGCTTTGACCCGAAGCCACTCTGGTTTTACCGCCACGATGTTCTCTTAACGTTTCAATTACCTGTTTTCCATCCTAACGGTTGGGCTGAGAATTTTACGGCGATCGCTCTGCCTAAATAGGATTGCCCCGCGATTGTGGTCTGCGATCGCTATTTGCCCAACGTTCCTCTGGCAGACTACGAACACTCTTTCTCTTCAATGGCGTTTCTATCAGCCAAGGCGCTGCCATTCATCGACATCGTAGAGAGGCGAACGTGACCGATCCGTCGCCCGTTGGCTAAATGGCCAGATTCTGACGGCGTAGATCCATTTCAGGCATCACCTCTTTGTTTTCTCGCCAGTCAGGACAGGTTGTACCCGCGCGCCAGCCATAGGGATGGATGGCGCATATGAGAGGAACCCGCTGATCTTTTTGAGTACCGTAGGCGTGGCCGTGATAGTTATCGCATCCGACACAAGCCGCAGGGCGAGAGGCTGACATTTCGGCAAAGCCGATTTGCGATCGCAAGATTTGCCGTTTGCGTTGACTCTGATGCCAGCGTTGATACGCCCGTTGCCGACACCGATAATTCGCCCGAAAAAAGATATCCCCTAACTCAGCCATGGTGATCCCCCATTTGCCGCTTATCTTCAAGCTAGCCTCAGAATGGGCCAGCCAGCGATGAAAACCCCTTGCTTCGGTCAGTTGTGGTAGAAACAGCAAAGATTAGCAATATTTCGCAATGTGACTCGCTAGCCCAGGCTTTCGCCCAGCTCCAGTCGGTTACCGTTGGCAAAATCCCAGCCTGACTGAGCTTTTTTGCCGCTGGGTTTTACGGTTCGGAGCAGCAGCAATCCATCCCCAGTTTGAATGATCGGCCCCCAGTTTTTTGCGATCGCTACAACGGTCCCAGGCCCGCTGTCGGGGGTAGGCGAGGGGCAGTGTGATCGCAAGGCTTGCAAGTCTTCGGGTAATTGCGACCAAACAGCGTCGCCCAGGGGCACTGTTGCCTCGACCTTCATTTCTTTGTCACGAAAGCGGGTAACGCAATTGGGATAAAAGCCCCGAATCTGGTTGTGGAGAGCGATCGCGGGCTTCGTCCAATCCAGCTGATAGTCTGCTTTTTGAATTAGCGGGGCATAGGTCGCCATATCGTCATTTTGCGGCTGGGGGATGAGCGTTCCCGCGTTGAGCTGTTGCAAGGTTGCAGGCAGTAACTCAGCACTGATGGCAGACAGGTCTTTCGCCAGGTCGAGGGCGTTATCCAGCAGTCCAATGGGGCGCTTACCTTCCAACAGCACGGGGCCGGTGTCCATGCCAGCATCCATCTGCATGGTGTCGATGCCCGATTCAGTCTCGCCGTGATAAAGACACCACTGAATCGGGGCCGCCCCGCGATATTTGGGCAGCAGCGAGCCGTGGGCATTCACACAGCCCAACCGTGGCATCGTGAGAATTTGGGTAGATAAGATTTGTCCGTAGGCTACCACCACAAAGGCATCGGCCTTGAGAGCCGCGAGTTGTTCTAAGGTTTCCGCATCTTTTTTAATGCGCTGGGGCTGCCAAACCGGAATGCTGGCTTCCGTGGCGACCTGCTTAACGGGGGACGGCATGACTTGTTTGCCCCGCCCGCGCCGTTTGTCGGGCTGCGTCACCACGGCAACGACGTCAAACTCGGGGTGGGCAATCAGCGCTTCTAAGCTGGGGACGGCGAATTGGGGAGTGCCGAAGAAAACAATACGCATGGGGGGAGTAGATGGGTATGAGGGTGAGGGGGTGTGAGGGCGGCAGGGTATCCAAGCCAATCAACAACATTGGGGCGCGGTCGGTGTGAGGCCACTTCATCTTTTTAAAGGCTGGCGACAGGATGTCTACCGGGCCTTTTGCAAACTGCTGCCAACCTGAAACAGCCCTGTGGGACGGAGGCATTACGGCACGATCGCGATGGTGATGCGGCGGCTGAGTTGCACGGTGCCGGTACTGCCCAGGGTGCTATTGCCGTAGCCGACGGGGACCCAGTGGACGGTGTCATCGCCGAGTCGTTGGGCGAGGTATTGCTGTACCGCGATCGCCTGTTGGTAGGACAGGTCGGTAGGGGTTGCGCCTTCCGTTTCAACATCGGTGTAGCTGCCAACGACGACGGTTGAGTCTGGATACCGAGCGACATCGGGCAAAATACTGTCAAGTAAGGTCGGAGCATTCGGTTGCAGAGTCGCTTGCCCCGGCACAAACAGGACATCGCTGGGCAGCGTTACCCGATAAGCATTGACTTGGAATAAGGGATCGGGCGGTTCGCCGGTAGCCGGTTGCAGGACAGAGGTGTTGGCGTTTTGCGGATTCGCTGGGGCAGCTGCCGTGGGCGGATTTAAGCGATTGGCGGCGTTGTCCAGGCGCTCTTCTAACGGCAGGTCAGCATCGGGTAACGCGAGTTGGCGTTCGACAGCGGAGGTGCGATCGCGCAGGGTTTGTAAGTTATTAGTGATCGCGTCCAACTCCACGCTGACCTGTTCACGTTGATCTTCGCTCAAAGAAATGGGGCGAGGCACGGGCGTCGTGGTAGCGGTGCCGGTGGTCGTTGAGGGAGGGAGCGCCGCTGGGGAGGTCGCGGTTTCACCCGCCCACCAGGTTGGCAAGCTCCCCACTTTTTGGAAAAATCGGGACGTGCGGCGGGTAACCACTTCCACTAAGGGGGGCTCAGGATTGCTGGCCGGAAAAAACTGCGCCACCAACATCCCAAAGCACCACGCCCCGCCCACGCCAACGCCTAACAAGGCCCAGCGTAAAATCCAGGCAGAGAGCGATCGCATCCCCTGCCAGCGACTGGGTTCAGGCGGTTCCAAAACAGTCGGTGCGGTCGGCGAGGAAACTTCAGGCACTGCCGACTCAACCGGCGGTGTACCCGGACGCGGGGGAGGACTGTTAAACGGGGGGAGTTCAGTCATGGCAGCGACTCAAGGCAATTGTGAATACATCCACTGCACGTCAATTGATCGTGGGAGTCAGCGTAGCCGCCCAAAAGCAGGGCGCTAGATATAGAGTAGCGGCGATCGCCCAAATTCATTCAGACCCTTGCAGAGTCTTAGGAATTGCTCAAGGAGCTGGCTGAGTTTGAGGTTCTGATACTGGCTCAGCCGGGTCACGCCAAAACACCAGCGCATCACTAATCGGCTGCAATTCCGTCCCAAGATAATAGAACTGCAAAATGCGCTCGGCACTCCAGTTGAGGTCGCCTAAGTTATACGCCCCAGTCTGGCTCATGCCAACGCCATGACCGAAGCCGCCCCCAATGAACCGATAACCGGTCAACTTCGGCTCAGCCTCTCCCGGCACCGCATCATAGAGTCCAGCCGTATAAAACAGTAGACTCAGCGGCGCTTCGATCGCGCGAATCACTTCATCCTTTTGCAAGGTTACGACCCCCAAGTCCGTGGCGATTTGCAGGGTTTGTACTCGCCCGGAGACAGCGCGTTCCGTCACCACCAGTCGCTGCACCTCGGTAAAGTTTGCCAGGGGATGGTTGCGGGCTTGCAAGTAGGTCTTGAGGTCTTGCCCAATCTTTTCTAAGGACGCGTCTTCCTCCCAGCGGAAAGTGTCCCAGGTTTCTTCATTGAAGCCTGACTCCAGGGAGAGAAACGCTTTCAAGTTGTTTTCATCCGTCAGGGGGCGAGTGGCCAAATCCCAACTGCCCACGACCGAGTCCACCACGGGTTGCAGATAGGGTCGTTCTGGCCCATTCCACACATGGTTAAACGCCGCCGTTACCCCCCCTGCATTGGAAGAATAGAGGGCATCGACTAACTCATCGCCATAGGTCAGGACGAGGCCACGGGTATTAGTGATGGCGCGATCAGTCTTATCCGCCGCTCCCGTAATCCCTCGATAGACCTGGCACTGGGTATCGGCACAGAGTTCATAATTATCGACTTCAAAGCGGCGCAAGTTCCGCAGCACGTAGGTGCGAGCCAAAATTGCCTGGGCTTCAATCGTGGTGGGCGGCGCGGCTAAGCCGATCTCGTAGGGCACGACTCCACGCAAATAGGTCTCAATGGGCACCTGATTCACCAAAGTGTAGGTGCCGTAAGCATTGGGCTGTAAGCGCAAGTTGCCGCCATAGACTCGCACCGTGTCTTCCACATCGCCGTACTTTTCAATCACGCGAACGCGCTGGTTGCTGGCGATAATGCTGACAATGTCCCGGTTATAGCGAAACCCATTAAAAATGGCAGCGGCCTTGGGCACATCCCGCAGGACTTGACTATCGACGTAGACAGTGTCGTATCCAGCGGCTTGCAAATCCTGCAGCAGCAACCGTCGCAGTAACGGGGTGCTGTAAACATCGCGTTGAGCCCACACTTGCCAATCGCCGGGCTGGGCAATCTCGGTCTCAATGCCGCGATCTCGCCACTGATTAGCGCTGTCTTCGGCACTTTCAAAGCTGCGATGGGTGCTCAACACCACCCGCTCCCGCAACGAGGTTGTTTCCAACGGTACGGGCGACGTGTCCAGCACAATCTGGTTGGTGGTCAGGGTTTCCAGCTCGTCACCAGTTTTGAATTGCACGGTGAGCTGGGCGCCATCCAATGGTTCAATGACCAAGGTTTTCGCGTCGTCGCGGCCAAACCGCTGCACGATACCAATTTGCAGGACCGGATTCTGAGGCTGTTGCGCGGGTGCCGCCGCTGGACTCAACAGATTCCCCACTACGGCCACCCCCGCGGCCAGTAGCATTCCAGATAGCTGATAGGTCGCAGAAATTCGCGATCGCCCTTGGCCCAACATAACTCGACTCATCGAAAACGCTCCCCGCATTGTAGCGAAGCGATCGCCGGATTCTTCTGCCAGTCATGGTGATGCTCTACCCCTGCGCAACGGACGGCGACGCCTGCCTGAGAAAGCCGATTGGATACCCCAGAATGGGTTTCTCTAGCCCCTTGGGTATTCCCATAGATAAAAATTTCTGTCTTGTATTGAAAGGGCAAGTATGGTGACCGTAGAAATACAGAGATAGTAAAACTATTTACAACAAGTACTTTACTGATTCACCGATTTACTGCAGCCTGAAAGCACAGAAAAATTGAATATTAGGTCATGGTTTAAGTCTTTTCACGGATGCCTATCGTCCAGCTAAAAAGTTCGACTGAAATCACATCAACGACTAGCAAGCATTGCTTGATGCTGCCTGGAAGTCTCTATCCTAAAGCGATGTAGCAGTTTAGAGTTGCCGGCGTCAGTGTATTTAAGTAAGTGGAAAGTTTATTTAAAGCTAGTAGAAAGGAATTTTATTAATCCGATGAAATAGCGATCCGAATGTCCCCCTTTCTAGGCAAAGTTGGTTTTATAGAGTTAGGCAACAAGGCGATGTCTTCACTGAAAGCTGACTGCGAGTGAGATATTTCTGCCACCAAGCCATCACTGTTCCGATTAGGCGGGCATGACCAAGATGAAACTCTGTTCCACAACTGTGAATCCGGCTACTCAGCCATCGACGCCGCAAGTGGGCATATATGAATGTGAGGTAACCCTCAAGTTCCACCTAATCGAAGAGGAGCTTGCCCAGTGCGATCGCGATCAGCTTTTGCAGATTCTTATCGATGCCTACTCCTACGGTAGCGATAGCTATCTTGAGCCCTTGCATAGCGATGTCAAAGTTAAGGCGGTGGCTGAGCTGCAAGCTTCTCCCGAGATGCGCCGTCAGGTTATCCGGTTGCGCAATGCAAGCGGTCTTCAGTAAGGTATATCCTTAGCAAAGGACGCGGGTCTTCCCTAGGTTTAAGGGAGCTTGCCCAAGCCCCTTTGATTTGTTTGACACTGGTACAGCATTTGTTTATATTTATCAGTGTCGAATAACACAGGCCCCCATCGTCTAGAGGCCTAGGACACCTCCCTTTCACGGAGGCGACG
>CAZFWL010000130.1:0-7319 GCA_964522775.1 uncultured Halomicronema sp. | reverse complement strand
ATCAAATGGCGCGTAAGTTGCAGACGTTGTTTGATCAACTGCATGCCGCCAATTGATTAAAGGAGTCTGATTGCTCATGCACCTCGGCAATGGGCTCGGCCTTGACAGTTTGCTTCCAAAGCCGAGCCCATTGCCGAGGTGCATGAGCTATCAGACTCATTTAATCAAATGGCGCGTAAGTTGCAGACGTTGTTTGATCAACTGCATGCCGCCAATCAAGAACTGGTGCAGAGTGAAAGTCGGCTCAAGCAATTTTTGGAGGCCTTGCCCATTGGCGTAGCCGTCCACAACGCCCAAGGAAAGCTGCAATATCTCAATCCTGTGGGGCGATCGCTCCTGCCCAACAGTCAGCTGGACGCACCATCGGCTCCCGCTAGCGAATCATCTGATTTACCAAAGGCGTCCTTCGATGCCTTGCCCATTGAGCAAACCCTTACCGGAGCCACCGTTCGCAATGATGACTTCGATATATGGGTCGAGGATCGCACTGTCAATCTAGACATTGTCGCCACCCCCATCCTGAATGAACAGGCCGAAGTCACCTACGTGATTACGGCGTTTCAAGACATTACAGCCCGCAAGCAAGCGGAACGGCAACTGTTGCATAACGCGCTGCATGATACGTTGACCGGGCTGCCCAATCGGGCCATGCTTACGCAACGCTTGGATATGCTCCTGCAATCAGCTCAAAAACGGACAACCGATTCATTTGCCCTACTGTTTCTTGATTTAGATCGGTTCAAAGTGATTAACGATAGTTTGGGGCATAGTGTCGGCGATCAGCTACTAGTCAAGATTGCCAATCTTCTGGATGAAGTGGTGCGCCCGGATGACATGGTGGCCCGTCTGGGCGGCGATGAATACGTAGTGATGCTACAGGCGATCGCGACGCCGCAAGAAGCAGTGGCGATCGCTGAGCGGATTCTTCAAGCGCTCCAAACGCCGCTAATTTTGGAGACCCATACGGTTGTGGTCACGTCCAGCATTGGCATTGTGTTAGAGACCGCTGGGTATCAGCAAGCGGCAGAACTAATTCGAGATGCCGATATCGCCCTTTACCAGGCCAAGGCCAAGGGCAAGTCACGGTACGAAATTTTCACCCCTGAGATGAGATCGACAGCGACCCAACGGCTGCAGCTAGAAAATGACCTGCGCCACGCGATCGAGCTCGATGAATTGTATTTGACCTATCAACCGATTGTCATTTTGGAGACGGGACAAGTCGTCGGGTGTGAAGCCCTTTTGCGATGGCAACACCATAGTTTGGGGCTGATTGCTCCCAGTCAGTTCATCCACATTGCTGAAGAATCAGGGTTGATTGTGACGCTATCGGCCTGGGTGTTGCGCCAGGCTTGTCAGCAGTTAGCCGAGTGGGCACATACTGTCCCCTACCAGTCTTTACCCAGGCTCAGCGTCAATCTCTCCGCCAAAGACCTGACCAGGGCCTTACCGGGGCTGCTGTCGGAGATTCTGTCAGAAACTGGGGCGCCTGCCGCGAACTTGACGCTAGAAATCACTGAAAGCATTTTAATTTTTCAGATCAATGACACGATCTCGGTTCTTGAAATCCTGAAAGATTTGGGCGTCAGCCTCAGTATCGATGACTTTGGCACGGGCTATTCTTCGCTGAATTATTTGCACCATCTACCCGTGGATTATCTCAAGATCGACCAGTCATTTGTACGTGCCATGAGTCGTCGAGGGCGCAACTATCGCATCGTAGAGACGATTATCACCCTGAGCAACCAAATTCACGTGGAAGCGATCGCAGAAGGTATTGAAACTATGGATCAACTGCAAGACCTGAAAGCTTTGGGCTGTGAACTGGGGCAGGGTTATCACTTTTCGCGGCCACTTACAGCGGCTAACTTGACCCAGTTACTCACATCTGGCCAGCTATATCTGCCCTAGCCCGCTATCGCCGAAACGTATCAAGATGCTCCAGATACCAAGCGTAGGTTTGCTCGATGCCGGTTTTGAGGTCAGTGTTGGCTTGCCATCCCAGATCTTTCAATCGCGAAACATCCATCAGCTTGCGTGGGGTACCATCAGGCTTACTGGTATCGAAAACCAACTCTCCCTCAAAACCGACGACGGCCTTAATAGTGAGCGCCAACTCCTTAATAGAAATTTCTTCGCCAGTGCCCACGTTGATAAATTCAGGCTGATCGTACTGATCCATCAAAAACAGCAGCGCATCCGCCAAATCATCCACATACAAGAATTCGCGCAAGGGTTCGCCAGTACCCCACACCGTCACTGCCGATGCACCTGAGCTCTTGGCATCGTGAAACTTGCGCATCAGGGCAGGCAACACGTGGGAGTTGGCCAGATCAAAGTTATCGTTGGTGCCGTAAAGATTCGTCGGCATCGCAGAAATGAAATTCACGCCGTACTGCCGACAGTAGTTTTCACAAAGTTTCAGCCCCGCAATTTTAGCGATCGCATAGGGTTCATTCGTCGGCTCTAAAAAGCCTGATAGCAAAGTATCTTCACGCATCGGCTGGGGTGCCAGCTTGGGATAAATGCAGGAAGATCCCAAGAACAACAGTTTTTTCACTTGATGACGATAGGCACTGTGAATGACGTTCGCCTCAATCATCAAATTGTCGTAGAGAAATTCGCCTCGGTATACGTTGTTGGCCTGAATGCCGCCCACTTTAGCCGCAGCGAGAAACACATAGTCAGGACGCTCTGCCGCGAAGAAATCTTCGACCGCTGCTTGCTGTCGTAGATCCAGTTCTTTGCTTGAGCGGGTGAGGATATTGGTGTAGCCTCGCGCCTCCAATGCCCGCACAATCGCGCCACCGACCAGGCCATTATGTCCAGCGACAAAAATTTTTGCTTGAGTGTCCATCATTTAGCTAAGGAAAACAATACAGGCAGGTCATGTGATCGGGCGGCAAACGCCAGTGGGTAAATGCCCAGAACCCGCAGCAGCAGTCTGTCGACGCGTTTGGCCATCATCCTAACAGTGAGATTTGCGTCATAGAACGCTAGGACGCTCAGCCACCGTCATGACTGGGTCGATAGACAGCAGCATTTGACGCTCAACACAGCAAACCAGCAAACTCAAATGCCCCTTTCAGAATGCCCGACTCTGAGGGCATATATACCAGACAACAATAATCAAACCTGACCACCGAAGACAGTCCCAGTCAACAAGCCTAAGAGGCCACCTCCGAGCACGAGCTGCCAGGTCGGCACCTTAAACCGAATCAGCGCGATTAGCGAAGCTAAACCAATCAGGGCCGCGATCGCCATCAAGACAGGCGATGACTGCTCAACAATGGCAGTTTGCATCAGGGGAATGGCTGCTGCAGCGATCGCGCCTAATACCGCTGGCCGCACCGCCTTGAGAAACGCCTGCACCCAGAGGTTAGCCCTGAGGCGCAGCAACACCGGAGCCCCGGCCATAATAAATAAGAACGATGGCAGGAAAATACTGACGGCCGCCACCAAAGCACCGACCACGCCCGCGACCTTGAAACCAATAAACGCCGAGGTTAGCACCACTGGGCCAGGGCTCAGCTGCCCAATTGCGACCCCATCAATAAACTCGCTACGGGTCAACCAATTCAACTGATCCACCACTTCAAATTCCAACAGTGGAATGATCACCAAACCGCCACCAAAGGTAAACGTCCCGGTCTTAAAAAATAAAGTAACTAACGGCCAGAAGAATTCGCCGATGCGCTCCCACCCCCAGAAGCTCGACAAGGCCAACACATCTGTCGGCACCGTGGCCAAAGGAACTCCAGCCACCAGTGTCCATGGCAGCCACAAAGGCTGAGCCGAACCCGGACGACGAGGTCGATACAGCACTAGCCCGACCAAGCCTGCCATGATAAAAGCGATTAAAGGATTAAACCGCCAGCCTCCTACGGCCAAGCCCACCGCGATCGAGATTGCCACTCCCGGCCAATCGCGAATCGACTTTTTGCCAAGCTTCCAGCAAAAGCCCAGAATGATGGCGATCATCACCGGGGCAATGCCAAAAAACAGCGAATCTAACTGTGGCAACGCCTGCCAGCGAAAGTAGGCCCAGGACAATGCGACCACAATCAAAAAGGCGGGCGCAATGAACGCTGTACCAGCGACCAACGCCCCTAACTGTCCAGCGTGGATGTAGCCGAGATAAATGCCCATTTGGGTTGAAGCCGGTCCAGGCAGCATTTCACAGACCGCTAAGCCATCGCTAAATTGCTCTTGAGTCAGCCATTTCCGACGTTCCACAGCTTCGTCATTTTGCATCGCGATATGGGCCTGCGGCCCGCCAAACCCCAAACAACCCAAACGGCTAAAGATTCGTGCGAGTTCGCTTAGTCGACGTTGCAAAGACACGTGGGCATCCGATGGGGCTGAAGACATAGTTCACAACACTGAGCTTGATGGAGAGCAGCAGCAGCGCCCGCCGTGCCATCCAAATATTAGCGATCGCGCATCCCTGCATTGTCAACTAGAACGAAAATTCCTCAGGATGTGTAGAACACATTGACCGTGGCCTACCCTTCAATAAGAGGGGCGATCAATCGCTTACCACGCAGCCTCAAAGTCAATGTTTCGAACGAGAAGAGCATCCAACCTTCATTGAATCTTTTGAACGGATCAGGTAGCCTAATTGCCATTGACGGGCCTTGGACATCCCCTAAACGACTCAACTTAACAAGTCATCATAGATTTGCGGCGCAACAAAGTGACAAGTTAATAGAATCTGGTCTATGATAGGCTTGGCGCACAATTGGGAGACTTAAATCGTTGTTTCACGCCACGCTACACCAGCTCAAAGTTTTTGAGGCAACTGCCCGTCACGGAAGCTTTACCCGCGCTGCAGAAGAACTGTACTTAACTCAACCGACCGTCTCGATTCAGGTCAAGCAACTCACCAAGGCTGTCGGGCTGCCTTTGTTTGAGCAAATTGGTAAGCGGCTGTATCTTACCCAAGCAGGACAGCAACTGCTGGATACTTGTCAACGAGTCTTCGAGGGACTGGAACAGTTCGAGATGGCGATCGCTGACATCAAAGGCATGAAACAGGGCCAACTCAAAATTGCCGTCATTACCACCGCTAAGTATTTCGTGCCTCGTTTACTCGGGCCATTTTGCAACCGCTTTCCTGGCGTTGATATCTCCTTGAAGGTCACTAACCATCAAAACATTCAGGAGCGCATGGCAAATAATGAAGATGACTTGTATATCATCAGCCAAACGCCTGAGCAGCCGGATCTCAAGATTCACCCCTTCCTCGAAAATCCGTTAGTGGTCATTGCGCCCAAGAATCATCCCCTAGTCGGCAAGAAGAATATTCCGATTCAAGCGCTTAGCGGTGAGCAGTTCATAATGCGGGAACCGGGTTCCGGTACTCGCCAAGCCGTGCAGTCCCTGTTTGATGAGCACGAGGTGGATGTCAAAGTGCGGCTCGAACTCGGCAGTAACGAAGCCATTAAACAGGCGATCGCTGGCGGTTTAGGGATCTCTGTTCTGTCCGTTCACACCATCATTTCTGAAGGCACAACGGGCGAGTTCGCGATTCTTGACGTCGAGCATTTTCCCATCGAGCGTCATTGGTATGTAGCGAGTCTAGCTGGCAAGCAGCTCTCGGTGGTGGCCGATACCTTCCTCAAATATTTGCTGGAAGAAAGCCATCCCATGGCACAGAAGCTACTGCCCCACATCAAGCTCGCGACGGCGACAACGTTAGAAGAAAATAACCCCGAGTTAGTCACCACTGGCAAATAGAGGCAAGACATTATTAAACCGCAGCTTCTTGCGCTTTTGCGGCAATGTCTTGCCTCTAACGGAGAGGTGGTTGCTGTCCTAATCGCGCACGACCTGCCGAATAACTTCGCCTTGGGCGTTGAAAATTTGGATATCCAAAG
Source organism: uncultured Halomicronema sp. (assembly GCA_964522775.1). Taxonomy (GTDB): domain Bacteria; phylum Cyanobacteriota; class Cyanobacteriia; order Phormidesmidales; family Phormidesmidaceae; genus Halomicronema. Next base: position 1,440 of record CAZFWL010000130.1, on the reverse strand, counting down.
GCATCTGTCCAGCGGCGTGGGTGGAACAAGATAGGCACGGGTCATAACACCGGATGCCTGCTTCCACTCGATTCAGAAAGCCTTCTTGGATATCTTCACCGTGGATGTAGTGCTGAGCAATTTGCTTCACAGTTTTGTTCATCGCCAAGTTGTTGTTGCCCGTGGCGATAATCAGATTCACTTTTTCTAGCAATCCATTTTCATCCACTTTGTAGTGGTGGAATAAGGTACCGCGTGGGGCTTCACTAACCCCGATCGCTTCCAATTCATTGACTCCCGCCTCAGCCCGACAGCGATCGGACATCAGCTCGGGATCGTCCATATACTCTTCGATTTTTTCCAGACAGGCCAGAATCTCGATTAGGCGAGCGTAGTGGTACAAGAAGGACGAGGTCGGCACTCCCCCGGCGTAGTCACGAAATTCCTGCAGTTCGGCATTGGCTTTCGGAGTGTCGATGTGGGTGCAGTTGTTCAGTCGGGCTAAAGGCCCCACCCGGTACAACCCGTCGGGATAGCCGAGCGCTTTGTAATAGGGAAACTTCAGATACGACCAGTCTTCCACTGCTTCGCCGACAAAGTCCGCATAGTCGTCTTCGCTAAGGTTGTCCTGCACAATGTTGCCTTCGCTGTCGGTGAAGCGTAGATGACCGTCATAGTGCTCCCACGCGCCGCCTTTGCCCACCAAACTCATGAACAGGGAAGGAAACTCACCAAAGACCTGCACCTCTTGTTTCATCGGGCCATTGATGAGTTGCTTGAAGATGTCCAACCCTTTTTGAGCGGTTTCGAGGGATTCAGGGAGGCGATCAACGATCCAGGCGCGACCTTCTTCTGATAAGGGAGATCGCACCCCACCGGGCACCGTCCAGGCCGCATGGATCTTGCGTCCACCAAGGATTTCAATGACTTGCTGGCCAAACTGACGCAATCGGATTCCCGCACGGGCCAGATCCGGATCAGCGGCGATCAGGCCAAAGACGTTGCGCTTAGCGGGATCACTGTCCCAGCCCAACAGGAAGTCGGGGCTACTGAGGTGGAAGAAGGACAGCGCGTGGGATTGGGTGATTTGTCCCAAATTCAGTAAGCGGCGCAGTTTGTCTGCTGCTTTAGGAATTTTGACCGCCAGAATTTTATCGCCGGTTTTTGCCGCGCAAATCAAGTGACTCACGGGGCAAATGCCACAGATACGGGCGGTGATGCCCGCCATTTCTGTAAAAGGACGGCCTTCGCAGAATTTTTCAAAACCTCGATACTCCACCACATGGAAGCGGGTATCCGTGACCTCGCCCGCGTCATCCAGCATGACGGAGATTTTGGCGTGGCCCTCAATGCGGGTGATGGGATCGATGACAACAGTCTTAGACATGGATGATGGCCTCCCTTCGACAGTTGGGGTGGGGAAATTAGAAACAAAGCCGTTTCAGGAAGTCGAGTAGAATC
>CAZFWL010000129.1:0-7332 GCA_964522775.1 uncultured Halomicronema sp. | reverse complement strand
AGGCCACAAAGAAAAAACATCTACATCAAATAACTGCCAAGGATTTCAAGCGTGAATCCCTCAACTGATGACAAAAAGCAATGTGACTGAGCACTGAAGATTATGTAAACGAATATCAATTGCCGCCAGTTAAATGGGGACTTTTATTCTTCGCTGGAAGTATTTTTTCGTTCCGCAATGCTGCTTGTCGCTTTCTCTGTAAGGCGGTCAAGCTGGCGGCGTTGTCAGGCTTAGGACGCTGATGCCTTGCCGACACAAATGGCTAAATAGTCGACGTTTTCAAGTTAGATATGAGTTTGTTTTTCAGACAAAGTAATTTTCTTGGACGGCTAAGGCTGGTGAGTAATCACTTGTGCGAATGTTGACTTGATCAATGGGTTGATTAAGTTTCTGTCGGCACTCTGGCTAGTCGAATTTCATGGCAGCAAAATTGCGATCGCACAATCTGGTAGAGCGATCACGATGGGCAGGAGCGGGACCGTACATTTCCCCGAGCCATATCAACCTGGAGTACAAGATTCACGATGTCGGTAATCTACATGTCTACGACAGCCGCGAATCGCCATTAAAACGGCCGATACTGTCAGGGAGTTGTCTCATTGGGTAATTGCCTGACCGCAGTTGGTGCTGGTGCCAACTTGATGCACAATTGGCTCAACTTATGGTGTGGTCAAAGGAGTGATGTCATGTTGAGTTGGGATAAAACCCCTGCCCTCGCTACCATTCGCCAGTGTCGAGCCTGGGTAGAGATTGATTTAGAAGCGCTACAGCATAATGTGCAGCAACTGACTCAGCACATCGGATCCAACACGGCATTAATGGCCGTCGTCAAAGCCGATGCTTATGGACATGGAGCGATCGCGATCGCGGATGCGGCGTTAGCAGCGGGGGCCCAATGGCTGGGAGTGGCTACGGTGCCCGAAGGCGTCGAACTACGTGAAGCCGGGATCACCGCCCCCATTCTGATCATGGGCGCAATTAACAGTCCTGAAGAGGTAGCCGCGATCGTCCGTTGGCAGCTACAACCCACCCTCGTTTCACCCAAGCAGGCCCTCGTGTTTTCTGAAGAGCTGGGACAAACCAGGGCTGAGACTTTACCCGTCCATCTCAAAGTAGATACGGGCATGTCGCGGTTGGGATTTTCTTGGCAGCAGGCAGGGGAGTTTGTGCAATTTGTGCAACGCCTACCGCGATTACAGATTCACAGTGTCTATTCGCATTTAGCCACTGCCGATGATCCTGACCCGACCGTGATGCGCCAACAGCATCAGCGCTATGAAGCTGTATTGACGCAGGTAACTGCTCAGAACGTCACTTTGCCTAAGCGTCATCTAGCTAACTCCGCCGCAACATTAACTGATTCGACGCTGCACTATGACATGGTGCGGGTTGGCCTGGCGCTTTACGGTCTGTACCCGGCAGCACATCTCAAGCCGCAGTTGGCTTTGCACCCAGTCATGCAGGTCAAAGCTCGGATTACTCATCTCAAAGAGATTCAGCCTGGTACCGGAGTCAGCTATGGTCATACCTTTGTGGCTGAGCGACCTATGCGAATCGCCGTAGTCGGTATCGGCTATGCCGATGGCGTACCCAGAGCTTTGTCAAATCGTATTGAGGTGCTGGTACAGGGAAAACGTGCGCCCCAAATCGGCAACATCACGATGGATCAGTTAATGATTGATGTCACTCATATCAATCATCTGCAAGAAGGTAGTGTCGTCACCCTGTTAGGACGAGATGGTGAGCAGCATATCAGCGCTGATCACTGGGCCACGCTGACCAATACGATTTCTTGGGAAATTCTATGCAGCTTTAAGCACCGATTACCCCGAATCAACTCGGCATTCTCCATGTCGCCGCTGTCGAATGCTGAGTTACGGGAGTAGCGCGATCGCTCTTGCTTCAGAATTGTGGAAAGGTTGCTAACAACTGTGTCAGACTCAAAAATAAGCACGACTCTAATTACCGGTAGTCTTTTCCACAACATGCCCATGACGGTTTACGACATTTTGCGCACAACGGCTAAAGAGCGCGTGAGCGATGGCGTTCATATTCCAGTGCTGGTTGGCGATGCCCCTGCAGAACGCACCTTGGTCCTGGTTTGGCCCCAGCTGGGCGACTTCGACAGCATGGAATATGCCTGGTGGGTAAAACGCGACTGGGAGCGACTGCAAGAGGAGAACATTGCCGTCCGTGCTGTGGGGATTGGCGATCGCGCCGCCGGAGAAAAATTTGCTGAGTTCACAGGCTTCCCCGCCGAAAATTTGTGGATCGACCCGACTGCCACCCTGCATCGTGAGCTGCAACTTTATTCCGGGTTGACAGTTGATTGGCCTCTGTTGCGTCCGAGCCAAGTAGCTTGGGTTAACTTGATGCTGATGTGTGCGGGAATTGCAAGTCCGGGAACGCTGCGTGAAGTGCTGCGCGGCTATACAGGTGATCGCACTGCTCCCCAACTTATCGATGATGAGGAAACGGTGGATGGCACCCCATTACCGCCATTAAAGGGAGCCTTTTTTCGCTGGGCGGGCGGCAGTGGGTTTCAGCGCCCGTTTGAGTTAGCTACGTTGCGGCTGCGCAACATGACAGAGGTGTTGAATCATTGGTCTACCTATGTGCCCGATGCCCAATATATGACTCAACGGGGCGGGACCTTCTTATTCAATTCAGCTGGTGACTTGCTCTACGAATATCGAGATTGTGGCATCTTAGGCTTCGCGGAAGATATGAGCAATCCGCTCAGCTTTTTATGGGGCGATTCTCCCACCGAGTCTAATCCAGTAATCGACAAGACTAATCAGAGCAGCGAGCGTCCCTCTTCCATCGTTTAAGACGTTATCTGCGCAGCTCTCTCTATAATTTCTCCCTGCGATCGCTAGCCCACGGACGACTGCTTTTAGCTACTGACCGTTGCATCACTGCGGTGTGGAGGCGGTTTTCCTCACGGGTGGAACACGGCAAAGCGCAGTAAAGTAGAATCGAAGAATTTGAAACTGCATCCAGTCAAAGGAGAGAACACCCACCATGTCGCAAGGACAAGGATTTGGCTTCGGCCTCGGCAAGATGAAAGAGTTGGCTGACGCAGTCAAAAAGGCGCAGCAGATTCAAGAGGGCGCCAAGCAATTGCAGGAAGACCTCGAACAAATGGAAATCGAGGGTCAAGCCGGTGATGGTTTAGTAAAGGTTTTTGTGAGTGGGAACCAAGAACCGCGACGCGTTGAGATTGCCCCCGAAGCTCTCAACGAGGGTGCCGAGGTGCTGGCAGATTTGGTCAGCACGGCGATGAAAGACGCTTATCAAAAATCGACTGACACGATGCGTGATCGGATGGAATCGCTGACTGGTGGACTCAACTTACCGAACTTAGGCTAACTCCACAACGGATACAGCGGGCCTCCAATATGCTGAGTGATCGCCAATGATGGGCTCAGACATATTGGAGGCAAACCTAAAACACCTGCAATCTTGTTGGGTATCGCCAGCCTCATTTCAATTCGCGAGCAAAGTTATGACGACCCGCCTGCTGTTTGTTTGCTTAGGGAACATATGTCGATCGCCCTCCGCAGAAAACATCATGAATCATCTACTCCAGTCTCGGGGGCTCTCACACCTTATTAGCTGCGATTCGGCTGGGACTTCGAGCTATCACATCGGCAGTTCTCCTGACCGGCGGATGGCCCAAGCCGCACGACAGCAGGGCATCGAGCTGGTGGGGCAAGCACGCCAGTTGCAAGTAGCTGATTTTGAAGCATTTGACTGGATATTGGCGATGGATGATGACAACTATCGCGACATTCTTCGGCTAGATCCGCAAGGCCGATATCCCCATAAAGTCAAAAAGATTTGTGATTTTTGTCAGCACCACACCGATACAGAAGTCCCAGACCCCTATTACGGGGGTGCTGAAGGGTTTCGATATGTGATTGATCTGCTGATGGACGCTTGCGAAGGATTTTTAGACGAATTACTTCAGGAAACAGTTCCGCAAGACGTGTAAAGGTAACCAGCAACTCGGCAGATTTAAGCAAATTTGCTGAGAGCGAAACGATTCGGGGGCAAACTTAAACCGTCGATCTGGCACAGCTATGGTGGATTTAGGCGATTGGTTGAAAGAATTTGGCGCGTTAGCTGGCACGCGCATGCGGCAGGCGATCGCCCTTGCTGGATTCGGCTTGCTAGCGACCGCTTTACCGGCCCATAGCGCTGAAACCATCATTGTTAGCTACGGCGCGCTTGAACGTAGCATTCTCATTGAAGATTTAGAAGCGTTTGCCCAGGGCCAGGATTTGAGTCCTCAGTTGGCCGCTTATGCGCGCTACGCCGACTTAACTGACGCTGATTTGGCTGCGCTGCGAGACATTTTGACCGAGCAGGCAGAAATCAGTCACGTCGATTTATCGCAGTTTTTATACACTGCGCAAGGGACGACCTTACTCGAGCTCCTGGGCAGTATCATCCAAACCCCTACCCGCCAATCAGGATTTTCAGCCATTCGCGCAGGGGTCATCTTGGCTGCCGCAGACGAAACTGAAGGTCTATCGATTCTCAACTTTTTAAAGCAGTATCCTACTCCAGGCATCCGGATTGATCTGGCGCGAGGACTCTCCGTAGCTGAATCCGTTTTTGTCACGTTAGATCATGCCGAACGGGCATTCACGCTGGTGCATGCCTTAGCCGCAGAATCCGCTCAGCAAAGTCCATCTGAGAATCTCTTCGCGACTCAACAACTCCTGTTCGAGCTGCCCCGTTTTGATGTCAGGCAAGAGCTGATTCGTCTGCCTGCCAGGCAAGTTGAAGCGACCTTGTTTTTGCCGCAGCCACGGTTGTCGGGGCAGCCATGGCCAGACGAAATTCCTATCGTGGTGATTTCGCACGGTTTAGGCGATGGCCGGACTAGTTACGACTATTTGGCCAACTATTTGGCTGAGCGAGGGTTCGCTGTCGCATCATTAGATCATCCTGGCAGCAACAGTGAACAAATTGCCCAGTTACTGTCAGGACTCTCGCCAGAGCTGATCGACGATCGCGAGTTTGCCAACCGTCCGGTTGATGTCTCGGAGTTGCTGAACGAGTTAGCCCAATTTGCTGACACGCAGCCAGACTTACGCGATCGGCTCAATACGGAGAACGTCGGGGTCATTGGTCACTCATTTGGGGGCTATACGGCCCTGGCCCTTGGTGGCGCGACCTATAGTTCTGAATCCTTGTCCCAGGCTTGTGAGCCGCAACCGGATTATCTCAACCCGTCGTTGTTGTTGCAGTGTCAGGCATCGGCGAGCATTGATGAGTCTCTGGTTTTAAAGGATGACCGCGTGCGTGCGGTGCTGGCCGTAAATCCAGTGGGGCGCGATATTTTTGGCCCGTCTGGGTTTGGCAACGTCAGCGTCCCGACGATGATTTTTAGCGCGACGGGCGACACGGTGGCACCGGCCCTGCCAGAACAGATTGAGCCCTTCACCTGGTTGCAAACACCTTCCCGCTACCTGGTGCTAGCGAGCGATACCACTCATTTTTCCGTGATTGATTGGGATCAGACAAATGAACCGCTCATTACTGTGCCCGAAGGTCTCTTAGGCACCAGTCCAGAAATCGCTAAGGACTATTTGCAAACGCTGGCGTTGGTATTTATGCTGCGCCATCTAGGCCAAGACAGCCGTTATGAGGCAGCGCTCACAGCTCAGTTTATTGAAAGATCAGTGGTGAGATCGCCTCTGGCCCCCCTCAGTTTGATCAATAACCTGCGAGCGGAAGCGCTCGATCAAGCCATTAATGGCGACGAGCTCTTAACGGATATGCGCCCATCAAGCTTGGCTAAACAGACGCGTGATTTATATTGATGCCGATAGCTCTAGTGGCCAAGCTTCAATATGCCACAGGCATTAGGGGGTGCCGTCGCTGTCATCAGGCAAATCTTCCGGTGTGAGTTCCGGTGGCGGTGTATCGAGCAAATTTTTCTTGGACAGCTTGAGCTGTTTCCAGAGCAGCTTGATCTCCTGATAGGCCTGTTCGGAGTCAACCTTGCCTCCGGTTTCCAAGTTGCAGATAAACGAAACCCGCTGCGCAAACTCTTGCAAATTCGCGTTGAAAGTCAAATTGGGTAATGTCGGTTTTCCCCAATAGGAACTACGAGGCGTCAAGAAATCGTCTTTGGCGTTGTTGTTAGGCATGGTGAAACACGGATTGAGTGTCGAAGGAAAACCAACCGATGAACAAATCCACTGATTGACGAACAAGTCCACTGATTAAGGATAAAGGGTGAGTCTCGATCTTTTCCATATTGCTGGCAGTACTCAAGGCGCAAAATCGCCCATTTGATCTGGCCACAATTGCTTAGACTGGTGGGCTGATGCTGAACATAGGTAACCAGAAAATCAATCAGTGAGCTCGTTCTGGATTACAGAGTCGCTGCCGACCCCACGCCTGATCCCCTCTAAAAGATGCACCGGCACCGGCAGGGTTAGTTAAGGCAGCGGCGGGTTGCAGCGATCGCTTCAGCAATGGTGTCGGCTATCACTATTGGCGTAGACGATAATGCCGACAGTTGCTGAACAATGTCGCTTTGGGGCTGCAACACAATCAAAGGCCGACCCAATTTGAGCGCGATCGCCATTTCTGAAAGCGTGCCGGGGCCCAGACCGCAGGCAATAACGACCTGGCTAGAGAGAATGTTGATGACATTGCGCCCCTGCCCCATGCCTGTCACGATGGCGACATCAACTGCCGCCGCCATCTGAGCCGTATTAGCATCGGGCAAGATGCCCACTACCAAGCCATTCGCCGCTTTAGCACCATGGCTCGCAGCGGCCATAACGCCTGCAGCTCGCCCCCCAGTCAGCACCCCCCACCCCGCCTGAGCGATCGCCTGCCCTAATTCGTAGGCCATGCGAGTTTCATTTCCAGTGGCCGCTTCACCCGGACCAATAACGCCAATTAATATCTGTGCCATATCGAAGTCAGTTTCATTGCCAATACGGTCAAATACTGAATTTCTATCGAGTCGAGATCGTGTATGGCTCGCTCGCGATCGCCAGATCACGGAGGGTCTTTTGGGATTTTTGGTTGGCAACAAAATTTGACACTCGCCTTCCTTTCAAACCCTCTTAGCATCGATTAGATTAGATTAACCCTCTTTTCGCGATGGACGTTGGCTCGATTCGTTGCGTTGGTTTAAATGCATCAAGGCTTTCTCAAAACGATACGGCGGCTAGCCAGATATTGCAGTCTGGGGATGTTGAGTGGTGGTGCGATCGCTGTTACCGCCGTGCCCAGCTCAGCCGTGAGTGACATCGAAATTCAATTTGGGCCGATGCAAACGCGAGTCGCGGTAGCCGA
>CAZFWL010000128.1:0-7335 GCA_964522775.1 uncultured Halomicronema sp. | reverse complement strand
GGCCATCGGCAACTGGGTTGGCTGGGCAATCGCCCCACCTGCGACATTGTGCTCAAGCTGCCCTGCTTTACGGAAGATTATGGTTTTCCCGACGACCCGAGATCGCCCCTGCGACGTATGGAAGCTTTTTTGACAGCGATGACGGCGCGCTACCGCATTGGCGATGGCACCGGAGCCACCTATGTTGGCCCCGCCAACAACTGTTCGCAAGACTCCAACCAAGCGCTCTTTGCGGCGATTCAGCAAATTGCGGAAGTCGTTGGCGACAACGAAGCACTTTTGCAGCAATGGGCGCAGACTCACCCGGAACAAAGCGATCGCTTCGCGGAACTCATCCGCTTTGGCAAAGATCTAAAACACGCTTTGCAGCCCTTTGGCAAACCTCGAGCCGATTGGGAAACCAACGCCTTCAACCTGGGCAGCACCATCGAAGACAAACCCCTGCAAAACCTCATGACGGGCATCACCAGTTGGCGCACCCTGCTCCCGCGCAAAGCCAGCGACACCGTCGCCCGCAAGTTTCTCGACTATGGTGCCGCCGCCTGGATTTTGCGCACCAACCAAGTCGGCGGCCACGACCCCGACATCGAACCCATCGCCCCCATGACCCTCTAAAGCGGCTGCCTAAGCAGCATTTACAGACATCTTCCCCCTTCCTTTTAGATCTGGCCGCACTTGAACCTCAAACCCTCTCAATAAAGGGACGACAGGTCTCATAAAGCGGCGATTCAAAGCCCATCAGAACGGCAATAATCATGTTTTGTTGGGCTCACTACCTGATCACCGCAATCACCCTCACGAATGGACCGCAGTAAGGGATGATGGATGCTGACAGTTGTTCCCGTCGTAATGTATCGATTGCGATCGCCCCTGCATGGTTAAGCTAATCATTCAGATTCCCTGTTACAACGAAGAAGCGACTCTGGGCCTCACCCTGTCAGAACTGCCAAAAAGTCTGCCCGGTATTGATCAGGTGGAATGGTTGATCATTGATGACGGCAGTTGGGATCGCACGGTAGAGGTGGCGCGATCGGGTGGCGTTCATCATATTGTGCGGTTGCCCTACAACCAGGGCCTCGCGAAAGCTTTCATGGCAGGTGTAGAAGCTTCGGTGCGGGCGGGGGCCGACATCATTGTGAATACTGATGCCGATAACCAGTACGATGCGGCTGATATTCCCCAACTGATTACGCCCATTCTGAAAAGCGAGGCCGACATGGTGGTGGGGGCGCGGCCCATTCAAAACACGCCCCATTTTTCCCCCGCCAAAAAACTTTTGCAAAAGTTGGGCAGTTGGGCCGTGCGACTGGCGAGCAATACACAGATTCCCGATGCGCCCAGCGGCTTTCGGGCGTTTAGTCGTGAGGCCGCGCTGAAATTCAATGTTTTCAACGAATACACTTACACGCTGGAAACCATCATTCAGACGGGACAAAAGGGGATGAAGGTCACGTCGGTGCCCATCCACACGAATGCCGACTTGCGCCCCTCACGGTTGGTGAAAAGCATCCCCATCTATGTGCAGCGATCGCTCTTCACGATTCTGCGCATGTTTATGACCTACCGTCCGTTGCGCTTCTTTGCGCTGGCGGGTACGGTGCCCTTTACAGCGGGTTTTCTCATTGGTGTGCGGTGGCTGGTACTGTACTTTGGCGGTACCCCGCGATCGCACGTGCCCAGCTTGATTTTGGCGGCAATTCTCATGCTGATGGGGTTCCAGCTCTGGATTTTAGGCTTTGTGGCCGATCTGCTGGCGGTCAATCGCAAAATATTGGAAGAAAATCAACTGCACCTGCGTCGTTCACATTGGACCCGGCCCCGTTCTCGCTCCCATGATGGGTAACATCTGTGTCCAGTTTTTCGAAATTCCCTGAGGCTGCTACCCCTCCAGATTTATGGCTTCCTCCCCTGTCTTTACCTTATTAACGCAACGCTCTCGGCGGAGCCGTTATTTTTGGCTCGCGCTCACCATGGTGTTTGCCGTTATCTATGGCGGGTTGGCGTTACAGCAGGCGTTTGCTGGTGACTACGTCGTGCAGGATGACGCCCGGCAACATATTTTTTGGATGCAGCGGTTTCTCGATCCGGCCCTCTTCCCCAACGATTTAATTGCCGACTACTTTCAAGCGGCAGCGCCCATTGGCTACGCGTGGTTTTATCGCAGCTTCGCGATGCTAGGAGTCGCCCCTGACTTGGTCGGCAAGATTTTGCCCTTCTTCTTGGGGCTCATTTCCGTGGGCTATGGTTACTTTTTGAGTTTGGAAATCTTGTCGCTGCCGCTGGCCGCGTTCATTTCATCGGCCATTCTCAATCAAGCCCTATGGGGGTCAGATGAGATTTCCTCCGCGACGCCACGGGCCTTTCTCTATCCGCTACTCATTGCGTTTCTGTTCTATTTGCTGCGCCAAGCTCGATGGCGCTGTGTGCTGGTGCTGGTGTTGCAGGCCGCCTTTTATCCCCCCATCATTTTGATTTCCGTAGGGTTGCTGGTGGTGCGGCTCGGCCAATGGCAAAAGGGACGCTTTCGACTGTCTTCTGACTGGCGCGATTACAGCGTAGTGGCCGCTGGCATGGCTTTGATTCTGGCGTTGGCATTTTACACGGGCAACCTGTCGGAGTTCGGCCCCATTGTGAGCCGGGCCGAGGCCCAGACCATGCCCGAGTTTCAGCAGGGGGGACGCAATGCTTTCTTTCGATCAGACATTGCCTTTTGGTTAGATGGCTATCCTGGTCGGAGCGGCATTTTCCACCGTCGCACCTCGATTCCGGTAACTTCCCTCGTGGGTCTGTCGCTGCCCTGGTTGCTGCGATCGCCAACCAAAACCCCATTGAAAAAACTCGTGACGCCCCATGTGCGTCTGCTGGGACAGCTATTGGTGGTGTCGTTTGGGCTGTTTATTTTGGCCCATTTGTTGCTTTTTGAATTGCATCTGCCGAGTCGCTACACCAGCCACACTATTCGGTTGGTGCTGGCGCTGGCCGCGGGCATGGTGTGGGTCTTTTTCTTTGAAGCGCTCTTTCAATGGGGCGATCGCTGGAGTCATCAATCTGCCGCTGGTGGGCGATCGTCTCAGAGAACCCAGCTAAAACGACTCGTGGGTCAAGGATTACCGCTGTTATTTGTCGCTGCGTTTTTCGTGATCACGTTTTTTTACTATCCGCTGGTTCTGAATAACTATCCCAAGGCGGCTTATAACAATTACGCCGAGGCAAGCGAACTGTACGATTTTTTTGAAAGTCAACCCAAAGGCAGTCTTGTCGCGGCCCTGGCCAGCGAAGCCAGTAATATCCCGTCGCTTTCGGGGCAGTCTGTACTCGTTTCTCGAGAACATGGCTTGGCCTATCACACGGCCTATTACCAGGAGTTTCGTCAGCGCGTCATGGCTCTCCTCACCGCCCAGTACACGAGTGAGCCAGCAGTGGTTTCGGACTTCATTCAGCAATATGGGGTTGATTTGTGGCTGCTCGATCATCATGCCTTTGCGCCCAATTATGTCAGCGACAGCAAATGGATGCGGCAGTTTCAACCTGCAACGGATGCAGCGGCGGCGCAGATCACGCAAGGCCAGATTCCGGTGGTGAGCCAAGCCGCTGAGACCTGCGCCGTTTTCCAGCACAAGGAGTGGACTGTATTGGATGCTGACTGCGTTGCCCAATTTGCCCAATCTGCTTCCTAATCATGCTCAGCAGTAGCCCTTCTTCTAGAGCCTCCCCGACTCCTTATCTCCCCTTGCTCCCACCCTAATTGACTCCGTGTCAGTTCTTTCCTGGCCGCGATCGCCCAGTTCCTCAAAAGCAGCGTTCAAAAAAGTTGATAGAGTTGGAAGCGGACCATGGGACGAACGCGATGAACGATTGGGATCGGTTGCAACAACAGGTGATTCAGCCCGGAAACTGTACCCACTGCGGTGCCTGTGTGGGGCTCTGTCCCGACCTGCTGCACTTCCAAGAAACTGATCGGGGCCCCCTGCCCCAGCTGCGCCGTGCGCCGCAAGAAACCGACGCCGAGGCGTTGACTCTGGCCTGGTCGGCTTGTTCTGGTCGCGGTACGCCCTATCCCGATTTATTCCAGTGGCTCCACGGGGCACTGCCGGACGACTGGCTGCTCGGCCCCTATCGCCAAGTTTTCACCGGCTATGCAGCAGAACCGGGGATCCGCCGCCGGGGCGCATCTGGTGGGGTGATCAGCCGGGTTCTCATTCCCCTGTTGCAGATTGACGGAGCCGTAGTGCTGCAACAGGGGTATAAAACGCCCGAACGCGCGACCCCGTTGATTGCTCGCAACCGCGAAGAAGTGCTGGCCGCTGCCCAAAGTGTGTATGCCGTCACCCCGATGTTGACGCTGCTCCCAGAGATGGCGGCGTTTGATGGCAAGCTCGCCTTTGTGGGCCTGCCGGAACAGGTCGCGACGCTGCGGATGTTGCAGGCTGCGGGTCATCCCGCTGCTCAGAAGGTCGTATTTGTCGCGGGTCCCTACACGGGCACCAATATGTATTTCGGGGCAGTGCGGGCCTTTTTGCGATCGCAGGGCGTAAGCGATCGCCTTGCCATCACCTCGCTCCAGTGGCGGGCCGGGGAGTGGCCCGGCTATTTACAAGTTGAAGTCGAAGACGGCCGAGTGTTCAAGGCGCAAAAGTTCTACTACAACTATTTGATTCCGTTCTATATTTCGCGCAACTGCCAGATCATTCCCGACTTTACCAATGAGTTGACCGACTTGTCGGTGGGCGATGCCTGGTCGCCCACTTTTGAGTCGGCGGGCGGCGGCCATTCCGTCATCGTGGCCCGCACCCCGCTAGCAGCAGAAACGTTATCCGCCATGCAGACTCAGCAAACCCTTGAACTCACTCCCATTGAGGTGAGTCAAGCCCTCGCCATGCACGGTCACATGCTGGACTTCAAAAAGCGTGGTGCCTACATTCGCCTCGATTGGCAACAGAAAAGGGGACAGTCAATTCCCGAATTTGGGTATCGCCCAGCGGTCATTGATCGCAGCCGCTATCGGGTCGAACGGGTGATTAGCGGTTCCTTTGCCATTGGCCGTTGGCCTCTGTCCCGTTGGATTATCGCCCGCTTGCCCCTGGGCTTGGTCGGACCCGCGTTCAATACCCTCCGTAAAACTTGGAAAGGCCTGTCAAAACCGACTAAACGAAAAGGACTTGGGCAAACCCAGTTCGTCGTTGACAGCACAGGCGATCGCTGGACCGAACTCACCCACCACGCCGCTACCAACAGGGGAGTAGAACCCTCAAACCGCTAAACCCGAGCACCGCCCCCTTTCTCCCTCGCCCCCCTGCTCTCCATCTCCCTCGCCCTTCCCCTCATGTCCCTCCTGCCCACCTTCCAAAGCTACGTCGAACACCAGTTGCCCCGAGTGCTTACGCAACTCGATCGCGACCCTGATTCCCCCACCTTTGGCTGCTTTGATCGCAACTACTGGCATTACAAAATCCGGGATTTCCCCTCCAGTCTTTTGCAGCAGGGGGCGTTTACCATAGAGGCCATTCGCACTGGGCAAGTGCCCTCCCTGGCCCCGACTCCGCTGTGCGATCGCTGGGCCGTTGGTGCCGTCAATGCTTTAGCCCAACAAGTGGATCGCCGGGGCCGAGTGGATGAATATTACCCTTTCGAAGCGGGGTATCCACCCGCCGCCTTTGGGCTGTACGCCGCCAGCCGCTTGCTGCTGGATTGGGAAACCCACGCACCTCACCTCGCAGCCCAAGTGCACCGGGAACCCCTCCGTCGCTTGGCTCAGCATCTGGCTAAGCGCCTCGAAGCGGGAGCGACGAATCAACAGGCGGCGGGCTTAGCAGGTTTAGCCCTCGCAGCCAAAGCGGGCCTCATCACGAATCAGGCTGATCGCATTCAAGCCCTCGCGACGCAGTTATTCCAGGCGCAGCACCCCGAGGGCTGGTTTAACGAATATGGCGGGCCAGACTTTGGCTACTTGACCGTCACCCTGGATGCGTTGGTCGATTATCACGACGCGACTGGGGATGAGCGGGCGATCGCGGCGATCAACCGGGCGGTAACCTTTCTGACTCAATTGATAGGGGGGGATGGCCGATTGCCCAGCACCCTCAACAGCCGCAATACGGACTATGTCGTGCCCTATGGTCTGGTGCGGGCCGCGAGCTGGAATCTCACCGCCGCCTGGCTAGTTGAGACGCTGTTTAGTGACCTCCACGAAACCCAGCATTTCGCCTGGAGCACGGACGATCGCTACCACTGCCACTATCTCTTTGCCAGCATTGTGCGTAGCCTGCCCCACCTCACTGCCATGCAGCCCGCCCAACAGCCCACCTGGAACGAATCACTCTGGTTGCCGGGCTGTGGCTATTTTGTCTATCGCCCCCAGGCTCAGCCTTGGACGGCGTATGTGGCTGCTCGCAAAGGGGGCCTGGTGCGGATTCATCGACATCAGTCAGCGGGGCAGTCCCCGATTTTGGAGTACGGTTGGCGCATCACCCAAGGGCAGAAAAGTTGGACCTCCAACTGGTGGTCGGCGGACTGGGCGATCACGCATACCGAAAACTCGCTGCAAATTACCGGGCAATGCCCCCGAACCAGCTTTCATGTGCCGACGCCGCTCAAACATGGCATCCTGCGGCTGTTGGCATTTGTGCTGCGGCAGCGGCTGATTCCACTGCTCAAGCGAGCGATGATTTTTCGACCCGGCAGTAGTACTGGCCCCAGCTTTGAACGCACGATTGAATGGGGAGAATGGGGGGTGACCGTGCAAGATCAGTTCGGCCAGTGGCCAGACGGAAGGGCGATCGCCAGTCCTCGACAAAACCTGCGCCATGTCGCCAGCGCCGATAGCTTTAGCCGTGAAGAGTTCTTGCCCTCCCTGCTGCCGTCGGAGCCCGTGCCCCTGGATCAAGCCCAAGTGATCACCGTGAAATGGGATGCTCACAACACCGATTTTGAGGGCGGTCACATCAATGGCGGCGATATCGACCTATGAATAGTCGGGGAAAACGGCTGCTGTCTATTGCCATTAGCCTGCTCATTTTGGGGCTAATTTACTGGCGCATTTCGTTTCAGGATTTGCTCGCCGTCTTTCAGAACAGTCACCTCGGTTGGCTGCTGATTGGCCTTGGTATGGTGGTGCCCATTACCCTCATCACCGCTCAGCGGTTGCGCTGGCTTATGCCGCCTCATCAGCCCCTGCCCTTTTGGGAAGCCAATCGGTTAATTTTGGCCGCTTGTGTATTGAACATGGTCCTGCCATCGAAAGCGGGGGACATTGCCAAGGCTTATTTCATGCGCGATCGCGGCCATCTGAGCACCTCCTTGGCCTTGTCCCTCGTCGTGTTTGAAAAAGCCTGTGAT
>CAZFWL010000127.1:0-7350 GCA_964522775.1 uncultured Halomicronema sp. | reverse complement strand
CTAGCAAATGCGGAAGTTCAGATTGCTCGTAACGACCAAACACATGCAGAATATCTTGCGCTATCGGCGATATGGCAGCCTGAAAAGTTCCGAACACATAAAACTGAATTTCACGACGGCCTTTGCGCTTAGCAACCCAATCAATTACCTGAGAAATATTATCTGCACCTTTTATAGCAGCAATATGCCCAACAAATGCAATGTTTAAATTAGACGACGGAGATGCTTCAGTATTCTCCACTTTAGATTGATTAGAGACATTCTCCTCAGCAGAATAAATAGCATCACTAACACTATGGGGAATCACAAAGTGATTCTTCTTTATAAGGTCAGGATACTCCTTATAGAAGTAGTCAAGTACAGTATTAGAAGGTGCGATAAGACCGTTCGCTTCTGATAAAAGGGAAAAGTTAAATTTCCACCATCTTTCTTTCAGATCAGCACCTTGCTTACACATATCGGCAATGCAAGTAGAACAGTACTCTGGGCTTTTATAGGGATAACAGAAAAAGCCTTCATAAGAGATGAGATTGTGGCTTGGACAAATGTGATAAAAGTCGTGTAAAGAAAGCACATAAGGCAACCTTGAGCGCTGCATAACAGCACGAATATCTCTTAGGGGCAGGTATAGCAAATGATGAATATGAACAACAGTGGGTTGGATAAACTCAATAATGGAGCTTAAAACGTCCTGAAACCCTAGATTTTCATCACTCAGATATGATGAGTCAATCGGCTGCTCAATTGGAAATGCCAAGGAAAGTTGATGTTCTTGATATATAGCCCGCAGGCAAAGGCAATCAGACCTAGTATGCCGATACAGGACATAAATTGGGCTCGATTGTGATAAATGCTCAATCAGATCAACAACATGCCTCTCAGTGCCCCCTAAAACTGAGTTAACTGAGCGATAGGGGTCATTATGCAAAATAAAGAGCTTTGGATTTCTAGCAGCAGCTTCATTGAAAATTCCGAAGCATTGTTCAAATTCTCGTCGATTTCTAGATACGAAATACTGAGCAGGAAAGCGGCGCACTTGACGTCGGAACCCTGACAAGGTTTTCCTCAAATCGAGATATAGATTACCGACGGTAGCGCTTAAAACAACACCGGCCGCACCACAACCTAAAAAGCAACTCTTGACGCCTAAGCTTAAGACTCTCAGCCCAAAATCTCTCTGATTCGAAGAGAAGGGTAAAACGGCCATAGCATCAGGCTGAAAAGCATTGATTCGAGTCAGTACAGCATCCGCTAGCTGCTGCCTTCTTATATAGGTGTAGCCAGTAACTCTAAATTTTCTGGCCGTCGCCCAAAGCTTTAATTCCCGCAGCAGGGCACCATCGTTTTTGACCGCACCGATACTGTTAAGGTCATGCTGTCGGTATCTCACCAACGGCTCGCGAAGACTCACTACTTTGCCAAAGTGAGCGGCAATAACGGCAACCCAAGCGTCGTGATACCAGAACAGCTGAGCTTGGTCTGGAAACGGTAGGACATATGGCAAAAGACTAGTACAGAATAATAATGAGCAACCTGTAACCGTATTTCTTAATAGCAAAAGCTCTAGAGAAACCGCTTCGGGCTTTCTACCTTCATATTGCCAGCAAGACGGGCATAAGAGCTTTCCAGTTAGATCAACGATCTCAAGGTCTGAATGAATCAGACTGGCTTGTTGTCGCCGCATTTCTGTTAGCAGTCTTTCAAGCTTAATGGGCAGCCAAATATCATCTTGATCACAGAAAGCGATCGCGGTTAAAGCCGATTCTTCACTCGCAATCTTGAGGCCATGCTCAAAATTACGATACACTCCCAATTGCTGCAGATTCGGGATGTAACTAAAGCGGGGTTCAGCAGAACATAGAGTCTTTATCTGTGTGCGAATTTCTTCTTCTGAAGAATCATCAACAATATAACAGTGCCAGTTTTGAAACGTCTGTCCTTGTATCGAGGCAAGCTGTTGTCTTAAGTGATCAAGATTAGGATTATAGGCCGCTAGAACAATCCCTATCTTCTCGCTTTCTAAAGAAAAGTTTGCCATTGAAAGATTCAAAGTTACATCTGATTTTTAGACTCTCGATTTAGCTGTCATAGATCGTGAACGAAATTACACTACGTTTTCAAGAGCTTATATTGAGTCATCTTTGTACGAATCTTTTTCTTAACTCTTGTCCAAATAGGTTCCTGCAGCACAGTTGGACCGTGCTTAAATTGTTTTTGATACCAACCGAGATATGACTTCGCGTTATCAGATACTAAAAAGGGATTAGGAAAAGCTTTTTGCAAGTCTGTTCGAGTGCGATAAATCAGCCGTTGATGGTTGGTAATCTTCTCTCCGTTCTCATATCGTGAGTAGCCAAATTCAACTTTTCCAAGTTTACTCTGACCATTTTCCTCGCATTCATTGAGATACCAATTTCTCATTTATCAGCGGCATATCGCTTTAGCATGGCTTCTTGAGCCCCACTGTCAAACCCTGAGAAATGGTAAAAGCACAGCGGCTTGCCATTGACAGTAATCCCGTCTTTAAGGCTGCCTGCCACTTCACGATGAGTCAGATTCCAGGTTGCTACGTTGTAAATAGGCTCCCGCAGAATCGAGTGATCTTCAAAGAAGGCCGGAACACAGTCAATCCATCGCTGATCAGTAAATAATCCTTGAGCCTTATCGTCATAGCAAAAATTGAGTAGGCGATCGCACCACCAAGCTGCGAAGGTATTACCCTGATCTGAATTCTTAACGCCAAGAAATCCTAAGTTATAAATACCATGGGCCAAGCTACAAATTTCATTGTCAATAACAGCTTGACGTTCAATTTCAGGAGCAGACAAATGAGGCGTCAACAGAATGCTGGCATCATCAAATTCTTTTATTAGAGAAGTTAATTCAGAGAAAATAACAATATCAGGGTCAAAGTAAAAAGCCGCATCGGCATTAAAATCTGTTAAAAGCTTTTTTAATGCGGCTCCCTTGACAGCTGTGCATAATTCAACGATTGAATGCTCAAATATCCAAGCCTGGCGATTTTGAATTGGCAGATCGGCAATGGTGATCACCGAGTCAAACGGCTCAGCATCGAGATCAAAGTCTGCCGGTAAGGGATCACACAATACAAGATGAAACTGAAAATCAGGCTGAAACTTTTTTAGAGAAGCGCCTAATACTCTCGCCTTTGGAATATAGTTTGTGGTGATACTTGTAAATGCGTGAATGTTCTCCATTAAAGGCTCCTATGCGACATGAGCCGCTTTTATCAAGGGCTGGTTATCAAGTTTCAAGCCCTACAGCTCTCTGCAATATTCCCTATCGGTACTGTCATCATTAATCATTCTCCTGTTGGAAGTTTGTTGCCAGGCAAGATGGCAGCAGCCGAGAGAAAGGCTCTCTAAGCTTAAACCACTGGTTACGCATTGCCCAAAATTTACTACTCTCCATCGCAGCGATGACTTGTTCCAAGTGTTCAATCTCCGCCCGAGCCGCCTGCAGTTCCAGCCGGGTTTCTTGCAGCTGAGCCTCAGCATAGACTAAAGCTGCACTCGTCCTGGTGCTAGTACGCCAATCTTGTAATACCCAATCTTGAAAAGAATCCTGAGCCAACTCTTTCTCGGGGGTGCGAATACTTGACGGCTGCACAATGTCAGACATTTCTTCGAGCTGATTAAAGATATCTGAAACGGCCGGAAAAGCATAGTTCAAGAGTTCAGGTCGGTGGGTATAATCAACCTCAGTGTGGAGAAAATCTCTTCTAAACAGTGCAGTTTCTGGTGACGTCAGGCTTATCCTAAATTTCTCAACAACTTGCTCCAGTAAAAGTTTTTCATTATTGCTAAGAACATCCATATTAAACAACAGGCACTTATCTGGATGCTGCTGATAGAAGTCAAGAATTCTGCGGTTGTAAGCCGCCCAAACTTCAAGCGCAAGTTTAGGATTCGCTTGGAAGGCAGCATCGCCTCTCCTAAAGAGAGAGTCAATGACTTCCCATGGTTTTCGATACGGAAAGATGAACTTGGCATCGGGTAGCAAACGTTCCCAAAATTCTAGAAAAAGCGTGGTTCGCGGTTCTTTCCATCCCCAAACTCGGTCTAGCGCTGCCCGTGCCTGAATCAGTTGGTTAATTTGTGGCAGAAACTCCTGGGGCACTTCTACAGAGGCTTGTGTGGTCCAGCCCTGAGTCGCAATGCCTTGAGAGGCAAGAATCTCTTGATGAAGCGTGAGAATTTCAATATCCTCAAAATGCCCGATTGGATTGCTGGCATTCCCTGCTTCCAACTCATGCCCGATGAAGAGGCCAGCCTGCTGCAATACTGCTGCTGTTAAAGATGTCCCGGAGCGATGCATGCCAGCAATGATAAGAGGGCCATTGGAATGAGGGGTTGAGTTAGACATTACTGATGCTTGCTCCGTGACATGGAGTACTCTGCCACACCGAATCTGCAATGAATGCACCTGATGGCGTGCAAGAACAGACAATTGCTGCTTTCGCTGGCAAAACGCAAACAACTTGAAACCCGACTCGCACACTTGGCTAACCTTGCAAGCCTGCTTGCTTCAAGCTCGATGGGAATTACACAGCCTCACAATTCTACATCTGAGCGAGCCTGCGCCGCCTGTGGTGAGTGTCTTCAGGTGAGGGGAGGGCCAAGGCATCAAAAATAGCATCGCCTACAGTCAGGTGCCGCAACTGATAGGTCGAAGCCTCACATCCTTGGTATCAAGGCCTTGAGAATATCGTGACCGGCTCAAACTGCTTGCCGGTCATCAACTGGCAAAGAATAAAAAACACCGTCCCAACCTGAGTCATGAGGCTGAGACGGCATTGATTTTGTGAACTGGCCACAAAGAGATTGACAGCCAGTTCAATGCAATAATCGCGATCGCTTAAGCCATCACCGGAATTTGAATGCCGCTAAGGATGCCGTCCTTTTGAGCCATGTAGAGCATCAAATCTAGGACTCGGCAAGAGTAGCCCCACTCGTTGTCATACCAGGAAACGACCTTAAAGAATTGGTCATTTAGCTCCATACCGGCCCCTGCATCAAACGTGCTGGAGTGAGGATCCGTTGTGAAATCGCTAGAGACAACAGCTTCGTCGGTATAGCCCAGAACGCCTTTCATAGAACCCTCTGCAGCCGCTTTCATAGCGGCGCAGATCGCGTCATAGCTGGTTTTCTGATCAGTCTTGAAGGTGAGGTCAACCACCGAGACATCAGGCGTCGGTACCCGCAAGGCCATGCCTGTCAGCTTGCCTTTCAGTTCTGGCAGCACCAAGGCGACAGCTTTAGCTGCGCCGGTGGAAGCCGGAATGATGTTTTGGCCCGCACCACGACCGCCACGCAAATCTTTTTTGCTGGGACCATCGACAGTGGGTTGGGTGGCTGTGGACGCATGAACGGTCGTCATCAGGCCTTCGGCTAGGCCGAAGTTATCATTGATGACTTTGGCGATTGGAGCTAGACAGTTCGTGGTGCAGCTAGCGTTAGACACAATCAAATCCGTAGCCGGATCAAACGTTTCATGATTCACCCCAACCAGCAGGGTCGGAATTTGCGCCGGATCTTTAGTCGGAGCAGATAGGATAACTCGCTTGGCCCCTGCATCGAGGTGCTGCTTCGCGCCATCGTACTTGGTAAACAAACCGGTGGACTCGACGACATAGTCAGCCCCTAGTTCGCCCCAAGGTAACTCTGTCGGATTCCGCACTGACATCGTGGGAATAAATTTGCCATCGACTTCGATACCATTTTCTTTGGCTTCGACAGTACCGTTATAGCGACCATGGGTCGAGTCGTATTTGAGCAGATATGCCAAATTTTCAGCGGGCACCAAATCGTTAATACCCACAAATTCGATGTTGGGGTTTTTGATCGCGGCTCGGAATACCAAACGTCCGATACGGCCAAAGCCGTTAATGCCGAGTTTAAGAGTGCTCATAAGGATGTCCTTTGGGTGAGTGAGCAAAAATTCGCAAAAGTTGAGTGATTCGCACACACAGGCTGATCGACCGACTGACTTAAAATAGTTGAGAAACTTTTGAATGCGATCGCTCCCAACGGAAAAAGCAGCGAGGCAACAACATCACCAGACCTTGCTGACGTAAGGAAGTTACCGAGGGCTCGATCAGCCTGCATTGCCCCTATACAACCACGGCTATTTCAGAAACCCTGATCCCTTTGGTTTCCCTCAAGGTTATGGGCCATTTTTGTTGAGGAATGTAAAATCAATGCCCGAAAGTAAAGGTCGGATCGACCTGATTGAGATTGGGATTGTAATAAGGGTCGCCACCGAGATCAGTCAGATAAGCGTGCCAACGATGTTGAAATAGGGCGAGTTCCGCTGGCATCACCTTAGGATTACGGGAAGCCGAACCGTGGTGAATGAGCTCGACAAACGGCGTACACACATTGCGGTAGCCAGCCTTATGCAGTTTGAGGCAAAAGTCAGCATCGTTATAGCTGAGGGGAAAGCAGTCGTCCAGGCCGTTGACTTCATCAAATGCAATGCGTCTCAGCATCAGACAAGCGCCAGTGACGCAGAGATAATTCCGGTTAACCAGATTGGCCCCGAAGTAAACGACATCATCACGGGGATATTCATAAAAAGCGTGCCCCGGACCATCTGCTTGGACGATGACTCCGGAATGCTGGATGCGGCCATTGGGAAAAAGCAATTTCGCACCAACGGCACCGATCGCGGGTTGTTGAGCAAGTTCCAACATGGACTCCACCCAGTCGGGGGTAATGACCTCAATGTCATCATTTAGCAGCAGAGTGATTTCGCCCGAGCTATGGGCAACCCCAGCATTAATGCGACGAGAAAAATTGAAGGGTTCATCGCAGCGCACGAGTTTCACCCCGAAGTCCTTCACGCGGTCAAGGGTGTCCGGCAGCAGATCGTAGCCGTCAACCACGATTAACTCAATGTGGGGATAAGTGCTTTTTTCAACGATGCTGCCGAGGCAATTTTCGAGGTGAGATCGCGCTCTATCGGCCATGGGAGTACCGGCACTCGGAATGATAATACTCACTAAGGGCTGCGCCACCAGCTGGCGGCGCACTCGATAAAAGCCAGCGGATGCGGTTTCTTCTACATGGCCAGGGTAAGGGCTGCGCAGCGTCATATCAGTCAACGCTCGTTGGGCCGCATCATAGGCCCAGGGCTTGGCCGCCTCGCCAGAAGTCACAGAGGTTGCCGTCAAGCGCCAGTGATACAGAATTTTGGGGATATGGTGAATGTGTTGAGTTTGCTCTGACAATCGCAGCATCAGATCCCAGTCCTGAGCGCCGTCATATGCAGAGCGAAACCCACCTATCGCTCGTACCAGAGCCGTGCGATAGACGCCTAGATGGCCGG
>CAZFWL010000126.1:0-7360 GCA_964522775.1 uncultured Halomicronema sp. | reverse complement strand
GAAATCGGATGAGCCGCAAGGTTCCGAGGGTTCGAATCCCTCCCTCTCCGTTGTTTTGCAGATCGCTGTTTGCTCTAGTGGTTAAGAACGGTACGAAACCACTAAAGCTTCTAATCGTCTTTGAAGCCAGGGCAAGCGCATACCCATGAAGTAGAACTTTGACGAAATAATCTGTCCAACTAAGCTCAAAGTCGTTTTATATCCTTTCTGATGCAAGCAGAGCTTTCCTAGATGAGTAAATGGAGGGAAATCTTGCGCATCAACGCTATATTCTCCAGGGCCCATACGGAACGGATGCGAAAATCACCTTGAACAAAGGTGAGATCCGAATACCATACACCTGAATTTCGATGCCCCAGCAGACCGCACACGGCTTGAGCAAAGCGCGGGATATCAATGTCACAGTTCAGCCAATCCAACTAGTCATAAGTGCCGTCACCGGAATACGGCTTGCTTAGGGCCTTCGTGCCATGCAACATCTAGGGGGAGAAGGCTTTTTCACTCATTTTGTAACTTCTAAAACTCTTAGAGAAGAAATTTTAGGGAGCCAACGTATTTTCAGCAATTTGCCTTAAGAAGTTTAGACTCCGAGTCTAGACGGGTTGGTAGCTTCACGTTAGAGTTCGCAGAACCCTCCAACATGAAGCACACACTAATGAATCGAAAGTTGCTAAACATAAGTGGGCATAATAGCTTGAAAAAATTAACCGGCACGACTAGGGAGCGTCTCCAGAGATTTTGCCCGAAATGGCTAAAATCTCAACCACGAGCAGTTGCCTAGATCTGTCAATGTGTCTCTACTCTCTTTCAATAATATGGATTTTTTCTAAGGACAAGGTTTGTAGAATGCGCTAAAGCATTTGAAATACTGCAACTTCAGACCGAATTTTGAACATTATCGGCATAGTGGCTATATATCGCACTCGCCAGATATGCCCTGATCAAACTTGATATTCAAAGTGGCTAAGGAGTAGAGCAATCTAAATGGAACTCAGTGTCGTCATTCGTACTTATAACTCTGAACAGAGCATTACGCGATTGTTAGAACGATTGCAGCAACTTGAAGTTCCAGAGAACACGACTGCAGAGTTCATCTTTGTGGACAATAATAGCCAAGATAAAACAATAAAAATAATCGAAGCTCATCTTGAAAAGCTCCCTATTCCTGCGCGAGTAGCAGTGGAGACAACGCCTGGTGCTGCTGCCACAAGGCTGCGAGGACTATATGAATCAAGCAAGCAATATGTTGCATTTTTGGATGATGATAATTTACCTCATTCAGATTGGCTAGTTGAAATTGATAAAGCGATCGCAGCTCACCCCAACTCCTCAGCGTTAAGCGGAAAGATTCGGCTGTCGAATGATGCACCTATTCCATCGTTTGTGAAACCCTACCTAGTCTTTTTTGCCATTGTTGATCGTGGCAGAAAAGCCTTTCGCTATGACCTGACACCCAAAAAAGTCTTACCGCCAGGGGCCGGCCTGATCTTACAACGCTCTCACACTACAGCAGTATTACAGCATGTTGGTTTGAAGTTAGCGGGCCCTATCGGCAATGGATTTTCGCTAAAAGGAGAGGATATAGAACTGCTGATCAAACTGCAGTCTGACGGCGGCGAAATTTGGTACTGCCCCGAAATCGTAATCGATCATGCCGTGTCGGTAAGCCGCTTTACTCCGGAATACATGTATGGCTTTTTGACCGCGATCGCTCGACCGCGTCATTACCACCGATTATTACGCTCCAGACAATATCTTTGGCTGCCGCTCACTTTTGCATATTTTTTCGCCGATCTCAAAAAATGGTTACTGCATTGTTTTCGCTACGAAGACAGTCTCGAATGGCAGCTGAGAAATACCCTCAATTTTCAAATTTTGATAAGCCCCTTAAACACATTAAGAATATTAATGTCGCCTACATTTAGACTTGAGCCAAACAGCAGCAATTCCCAGAATAAAAATCAGGCCAGCTTATCGCCGAGCTATTTGCCTAAATCAGAGATTGGCAGCAGCAATTGAGAGATGAATAGGATTTAGCATTACTCAAAAAATCAGCCAGAAGATAGGATACAAATAGCATTCGTCTGAGTACAAAGATATTCAGCATCTCAACTTTGATAGCAAAAACTTCAATCAGATGAAGTCGGAGTTTTAAAATTCCTAAATAGAGAAGAGAGTCTACAAAACATAGGAAATTCTTCATTCTTGAGTCATAGCTTCTAATTAGAAGTTAGGCCTACTGAGCCTAAAAAAATCCAAGAGTAATCTCGTTTTTTCCAACTGTCGTGATTGAAGTGGATCAAGTAACTCACTGAGTCCGATAGTCACCTTATTTCCCCTGAGTCTTACTTGAAGGTCTTAGCACTGTAATCAAGGAATAGGCCGCACAACATAAGCCTGGTCAAGGAAAATTCTAGTAATCAGAAGTACCACCTCAGCGACGTGGAGGGGCAGGAGGACCTTGAAAGTAATTGACTAGGGCGATTGCTAGACCGCCAAGCAATCCATATACGGCCATCGCAACCAGAACATTTAAGTCGAAAATACGTGAGGCATCTGCATTCGTAGGACTGATGAACAGGGTAGAAAACGGTCGCATAAAGGGAGCCGACAAATTCATGATGAAGCTAGCGAATACGTTGTCTAAGTTGGCGAGTGATATCCGCAGTAAAAAACGAATGGCCAATAAAATTTCTAGCGCCCCAACCAGTAAAGCAATCGAGTTACGCATCCAAGCTAGGGTGCGATAGCGATTAGCCGCCTTTAAGCGCTGCTTTTCTTGTCGAAGATGCATTGCTTCGCGCTCTTGTTGCAGCTTGTATCGCTGTTCACGTTCGGCGGAGTTTTGAGGACCATTAGGAGACTGATTCATGATGATTTAAAGGAGCGTGATAATTGACACATGATTTAAATACGGGCGTTATTAGTCGATTTGCGATTAGCCAAGGACAGGTCATCAGCAGTTGCTATCAACAGTCTTCAGTCCAACATTTAACGAAGCGCTGCTGGCGCATTATTCCAGACACTGAGCTGTTGGCCTAAGGGTTGAGAAAGTTGTGGCTCTGATTCATCGATCACGTTAACTATCGACCAAACATCGTTCACCCAACGCGTCACCCGACCTCTCAAGGAAACTTCAGTTACCAAGGCTCAACAGTATATCCATCAGGATAGGAATTCTAGAGGAAGTTGCCCGATTTTTTAGGGTTTCTCTACATTCCCAGAGGATTGTGCTGGCGCTTCAGTCGTGGGGTGATGCTGGCGCTTAGGGGGAGAGCGCCATCGGATAATTTCTCTGCCTAGCTGCTCGAATTCACTCGAGGCTTCGATCGCTGATCGCCCTGCCAAATCAAATACAGTGGCCCGTTGTCCAAACGTATCTGCCACGACCTGACGCTGGTGGATGATGGTCTCGAAGGTAGGGACTTTCGCTTTTTTGAGAATGGCGATCGCTTCATCTTTGAGGCGAGTGCCCTTGACTGCTCGTGATAACAACACTCGCGCGTCGGGAAGTCCTTGACGGGCTTTGCGAATTTTCCAGGCGAGACGAATGGCATCTGCGGCGCTGCGCAAATCGACTCCGGTGGGCTGACACGGGATAATTGCTAAGTCAGCACAGACCAGAATCGCCTTGGTGGCGTCGGATAATCCGGCTGGCCCATCGACAATGCAGTAGTCATATTGCTGAGCAATGGTGGGTACTTGTTGTCGTAATGCGGACGATGATTGCATGACTTGATAGGGAATCTGCACATCAATCAGTCCCTTGAGCCAGATAGAGGAAGAGCGCTGGGCGTCGGCATCAATTACGCAGACGGCATTGCCCTGGCTCTGAAGCCAGTAAGCCAAATGCACGGAAGTAGTACTCTTGGCGCACCCTCCCTTTTGATTGACCACCGCCAAAATCGTCACGTGCTCACCATTCCTAGATGCTGCATATCTACTGCATTATGGAGGGCGATCGCAACATCAGGGCAACTAGCGATATCACCCACACGACATTCATTATCTGGGGTGCCAATTAGCCGCTCAGTAATATGAGATTTTCTAGTCTTAGCAAGGGTTAGCCAGAAAAAGTCATCTCGTAGATTGCTAGATTCGCTGACGTTAGCCGACACTGCCCGATTACTATCAGTATTAGTTTTGGAGCGTGCTCGACTAATTGTGAGAATTCTGTTTGTGATTACTCGCGCGGACACAGTAGGCGGAGCGCAGGTGCATGTGCGGGATTTGGCGCAGGCATTGATGCGAGATCGTCACCAAGTCTTAGTCGTCACGGGTCAAGCGGGCGATTACACTCAAGCATTAGCTGAGCGAGGCATTCCACAAAAATCGATTGAGCACTTTGATCGCGCAATTAAACCCATACTCGATTTTCAAACTCTGTTGGCCCTGCGGCAGATTATTCGCGACTTTCAACCAGATCTGGTGAGTGCTCACTCTAGTAAAGCGGGATTACTGGCACGGCTCGCCTGTCAGTGGATGGGAGTGCCCTGCTTATTTACCGCGCACGGCTGGGCCTTTACCCCCGGTGTTCCCGCTCGACGGCGACAGGTCTATACCGCGATCGAAAAACTGGCAGAGCCTTGGGCAACCCAAATCATTTGCGTGTCGGACTACGATCGCCAGCTGGCGCTCCAGTGCGGCATGAAAGCTCATCGACTAGTCACTATTCACAATGGCATGCCCCAAGTGGCGGATCATTACCAAGCCGAACCCAGCAGAACCGATCCTGTTGTGGTGACGATGGTGGCCCGGTTTGATCAACAAAAAGACCATGCCACCTTGATTCGAGCGATCGCGGACAGCCCTAATCTGCAACTCAACTTGATTGGCGATGGTCCCACAATGCCAGCGATGCAAGCCCTCGTCGCGGAATTAGGGCTGACGCCGCAAGTAAAATTCCTCGGCTTTCGGTCAGACATCGCTGCCTGGCTTCCCCACTCTACCATTTTCGCACTGATTTCTCATTGGGAAGGCTTTCCCCGCACCATCATTGAAGCGATGCGGGCGGGGCTACCAGTGGTCGCCACACAGGTAGGAGGAGTGGCAGAGGCGGTGCTCGACGGGACGACCGGATTTTGCATTCCACCCGAGGATGAGACCATACTGCGGCAGCGATTACAGCAGCTTGTGCAAGATACATCGTTGCGACAAACGTTGGGGAACGCTGGCCGCCAGCAGTATGAAACGCAATTCACTTTTGAGCGGATGTATACCGAGACCTATCAAGTTTATGAGTCCGTGTTGTCAGCCAGCGAGGCAACCCGATGAAAACGCCGCTGCTGCTGACGGGAGCCACTGGGCTGATGGGGCAACTCCTTGTGCAAGCCCTGGGTCGCGAAGTCCCCGAACAGGCTGTCGTCTGTATCACTCGGACGGAAGAACACCACGAGCAATTGCAGGCGCTGCACCCACAGCTCAATTTTCTGCAGGGCGATACAGCGATCGCGAGCAGTTGGGATACAGCGTTGACCCAATACCAGCCGGAGACCATCATTCACTTAGTTCAACTGCGGCAGGTGCCCACCCTGATCACCAGTTTGCAGCGAGCTGAACTCACGCCGCGTCTAATTATCATTGGCACGACGGGTGTTTATTCGCGCTACAACCAGTATTCACAGGAATATCGTGAAGCGGAAGCGGTTTTACAGCAGTATAGCGGTGACTACTGCTTGTTCCGACCCACCATGATCTATGGCTCTCCTCGGGACAAAAACTTGCATAAGTTGATTCGATTTTGCGATCGCTACGGGGGCTTTCCGGTCTTCGGGTCAGGCAAATGTCTATTGCAGCCCGTCCACGCGGGAGATTTGGCTCAAGCTCTGTTAACGGCGTATTTAAAGCCAAACATTACCGGAGCGTATGACCTCTCCGGTGGCAGTGTGGTGAGTTTTTTGGAATTATTGGGCCTCGTCGAAAAACTGTTGCAGAAGCCGGTGCGCCCGCTCAAAATTCCGTACAATCTGGGCGTGTGGTCAGCCACCTTACTGGAATCATTGCTGGGACGGCGATCGCCGGTGCGGCGCGAGCAAATTCTGCGATTGCAAGAAGATAAAGCTTTTGCTCACGCAGCAGCGACAGCGGCCTTTGGTTATCAACCAAGGTCGCTCGAAGCGGGCCTGACCGAAGAAGTCGAATTGCTCCGCGCCTCAGGACTCATCCAAGCATCAGGCAAACCATGATCGGGACATTGCTAGCTATCAGTTTCAGTGGCATCGCCGCCTGGGCGTTAACGGGCTGGTTATGTCAGCGCTTTCAGCAACGCTGGTTAGATATTCCCAACGAGCGCAGTTCCCACACCCAACCCACGCCAAGAGGGGGAGGACTGGGCTTTTTCATTGCTTTTCTGGGGAGTGCGCTCGGGGCGTGGCTGGGGCAAGAGCTATGGCCGGCTTTATTTATGCCGCTGTTTCCCAAACCGCTTGCCGTAGCTGCCGTGATTCTCCCCTTAGCGATGGTGGGGCTAGCGGACGATCGCTACAATCTGTCGGCCAAAATCCGCTATGCCGTGCAGTTGGGAGCCGCCGCGATCGCAATTCTGAGCTTTGGGCTGGTGCCGCAACCCTGGGGACCGCCGCCACTGCCGGGGACGACGATCCTCTTAGGAGCGGTGACCCTCATTGGCTTTACTGCACTAGTCAATTTCTACAATTTTATGGACGGATTGGATGGCCTAGTAGCCAGCGTGACCGCTGCACAGCTGGCCTTTCTGGCGATCTACCTGCAACAACCGCTCTGGTGGCTCATGGTGGCGGCGCTGCTAGGCTTCCTGAAATGGAACTGGTCGCCCGCCAAAATTTTCATGGGGGATGTGGGCAGTACAGTGCTGGGCGCTTGCGTAGCGATCGCCCTCATTGCGCCCGCCCCTGATCCGCTGCGGAGTTGGGCCGCGATCGCCATTACTCTACCCCTCACGGCGGATGCGATTTACACGCTGATTCGTCGTCTCCTAAAGGGCGAAAATATCTTTCAGGCACACCGCACTCACCTATATCAACGCTTGCAGCAGTCCGGCTGGAGTCATCGCCAAGTTGCAGGCGCTTATTTAGGCTTTACCGCGATCTCTGCTGGTCTGATCTGGTTTGGCCAGGGAACGGGCAGTCTGATAGCGATTGGGTTAAGTGTGATCTTGATTTTGGTCGGCGAGCGCTATTTGTACCAGCAAACAGAGCCTGCAGAATCGGCAAGTCCCTAATCTGCGCCTGGAAGGATTGACCATCAACCAGGTCTCTCAGCGCTAACTCGGCCCCCACTGTCGGCGAGTCTTCTAGGATTTAAGGGTGAAAGGACGAACCTTGCCGATAATCCATGACTGAAAGCGAACTTATTGCTCAACTTAAGCAGTCTATAGAGGGGC
>CAZFWL010000125.1:0-7379 GCA_964522775.1 uncultured Halomicronema sp. | reverse complement strand
CCCCCGACCGGTGTTCGCGATGAGTAGTGTCGAGCTCGTTATCAAGCCACGCTGCAGGTGAACTGGTTACCGGCACTGAATGCAGAGCAAGTGCGCCAACAGTTATTGACCGCCAAACAAGCGGTGCCCAAGCGGGCGATCGCTAATCACTGTCCCTTTGATCTGCCTAAACGGCTATGGCGTTATTGGGTACAGCAGGTTGGCTTAGACGACTCCGTGACTTGGGCCAATCTGTCTAAAAAGGCAACCAATAAATTAGTCGAAGCGATCGCTCGCGGCACATTTATGATTCAAGGCAAGGGCGTCTTTAAAGATGAGTTTGTCACCTGCGGTGGGGTAAAACTATCGGAGGTGAATTTCAAAACGATGGAAAGTCGCTACTGTCCGGGCTTATATTTGGCGGGTGAAGTGCTAGATATCGACGGTGTCACCGGAGGATTCAACTTCCAAAGCGCTTGGACGACGGGCTGGCTAGCGGGACAGGCAATCGCTGCCAATCCAGCATCAGGATTTAGCACCCAGCAATAA
This sequence comes from uncultured Halomicronema sp., assembly GCA_964522775.1. GTDB lineage: Bacteria > Cyanobacteriota > Cyanobacteriia > Phormidesmidales > Phormidesmidaceae > Halomicronema. The sequence goes on along the minus strand of CAZFWL010000125.1, from coordinate 6,851 downwards.
CGCTCAACTCGACAATCTCTAACTACCGAACACAATGACCGACAAGAAAGTTGCAATCATCACGGCAGCGGGTAGCGGCATGGGCGCGGGCATCGCGCAAAAGTTAGCCGCCGATGGCTACCAAGTGGCCATTCTCTCTTCGTCTGGCAAAGGCGAGGCTCTGGCCCAAGAGTTGGGAGGCATTGGCGTCACTGGCTCAAACCAGTCCATTAGCGATTTACAGCAGCTCATCGACCAAACGCTGGCCGCTTGGGGGCGCATCGACGTCCTCGTCAACAGCGCCGGGCATGGCCCCAAAGGCCCCATTCTCGACTTACTCGATGAGGATTGGCATCAGGGGCTGGATGTTTACTTATTAAATGCAGTGCGCCCGACACGCTTGGTCACGCCCACCATGCAGCAGCAAAAATCTGGCGTCATCATCAATATCTCGACATTTGCCGCATTCGAACCCGATCCGGCTTTTCCCACATCGGGCGTGTTTCGCGCCGGTTTGGCCGCCTTTACCAAGCTATATGCCGATCGCTACGCCGCCGACAACATCCGCATGAACAACGTACTACCGGGTTTTGTGGATAGTCTGCCAGAGAAACCAGAGTTTCGCGATCGCATTCCCTTGGGACGTTACGGCAAGGTTGACGAAATTGCGGCAGTCGTCGCGTTTCTGGCCTCCGAGGGAGCTAGTTACATCACGGGCCAAAACCTCAGAGTCGATGGGGGCATCACCCGCTCTGTGTAGGATAATGCGTCCCCCTACGACCCAAAGCACCGGGGACGATAAACCCAGATTGGGCTTTGCTCAGAAGCCACCGCCCATATTTTTCAGCAATGATTTGTATAAAGTAGTTGCATTTTTGAAATGTGGTGTTAGAGTATCGGCAAATTAGTCCGTAGTGGGTCTGTACTGCAGGGGTTGGGGAGTTGCACTTATCGGCAACCATTTCACTGAGCCCTCGCATCTTAGACCTCACAAACAAAGCGGTAATCAGGTGCGCAGATCGCGAGTAAAGTGCTTCTAAACGTTGTTGGGAAAAGGGTTAGTGGTGTGACGCAACAAGTAATGAACTCCAATTCTGCATATGCTGCACAGCAAGCGGAGGTAACACGCCTGCGCGAAGAGTTACAAATGCGCGATGAGCTGGTGCAGCAACTATCACGCGAACTGTTTCGCCTGGTTAAAGGTAATGCGGGCGTCGTGCCTACCACGACCGAAGCTTCGGAACAACAGCAAGCGGAGGTCAAAGCGCTGCGTGAGCAATTGCAAAGCGTGGAAAAGCAAGTGACCTATTACCAAGGTCAACTCGAAGAACGCAGCACTGAAACAGTCCAGCTACGGCAAACGGTGCAAGAGTTGACTGATCGCACCCGCATGTTAGAGCAGGTGGTGCAGGAACTGCCTAAGGTTTACAAGCAGAAATTTGACGAGCGCATGGTGACTGTGCGCGACAAGATTAAGCAATTGCAAGGCGAAAATCGTCGCTTGCAGGCTGAGTTGCAGAGCGTCAGCTATCGCTTGGCCGTTCGCACACGGCGATCGCAGCAGCTCGACTTACCCAGCTTTACCGATGGCGTGAGCCTCCCCGGTTTCACCAGCTAACCCATCTCTCAACATTCTGATATTTTGTTAACGCCAGTTAGCCTCCGCAAGGTTCGGGCTAACTGGCGTTTTTCGATAATGTCGATAATGCTGATTGCCATCCACGCAGCATCACTGATAACTCCGACCCACGTGCCCGTAAGCGATGTTCCGGGCTGGTTAAGGGCATTGCATTGCTGATGCACAGTCGCTTACTCGGGAACAGCGGCGACATCGCCTAAGTAAGCGAGGGATGCATACATCAGCGTGGCGACTTCGGCCCGCGTGGCAATATCTTGAGGACGCAATAGATTTTGAGCATCGGGCTGTGGACGAATAATGCCAGCCTGAATCGCCGCGCCCACTTGTGGCCTAGCCCAATCGGGCACCGTTTCCCAATCCTGATATTGCTGCAGTTGCTGCTGCGATTCGGTAGTTGCAGGCAACGATAAACCCGTCGCGAGGGTGACGAGTACTTGCAGGCGCGAGACCAATTCGTCGGGACGAAACTCATCGCCGGGGTAGCCTTTCATAAACCCCATTTGGACCGCCCGGGAGACCGGGGCTGCGGCCCAGTAGTCAGGCGCAAGATCGCCAAAGACTTTATCTGAGCTGGTGTCAGGCACGTCGAATGCATTCGCCACCTGTGTTGCCAACTCGGCCCGAGTCAACTGCCGATTCGGGGCAAACGTGCCGTCGGGGAGGCCATTGAGCACTTCGCGCGCGGTGAGGGCGTCGATATAAGGCTTGGCCCAGTAGCCCTCAGGCACATCAGGAAATATCAGGGGCGATCGCACTGGGGTTAATCGTCCCGTCGCATTGCTGCTGTTCGGAACGGTGGGCTCCGGCACGACCAACGGCTCCGGCAAAATCCGCTCCATTCCTCCTGGCAATTCGATCTCGAAGGGCAATGAGTTGTCCTCATCACCCACTGGGGCCAAGTCTCTAGCCAGGTCAAAAGTCGTGCTAGCTGGCCACCCTGTCGTGATCAGCCATCCAGCCGCGCCAATAAAGGGGCCGAGTACCACTAAAAAAGGCAACCAGTCAGGCCGCAGTTGACGGCGGCGGGGAGACCGTTGAGGGGACGAGAATTGAGAAGAGGGACGCACGTCTAAATCCTGTAGCTAAGGGGGCTAATCGATAGATTTTTGAGTATTTATACGGGAAAATGTTGGCATTTGACTGACAAAAGGGGGGTTGATCGGTTAAAAGAATTTAATGTTCCCTGTCTGTAGATGTAAATTGCGAGTTGTGTCGAAAGCCCTATGAACAAAGTTGCTGTAATTGGTTCAGCGGCACTCCTGAGTTTGGTGGGTATGGGTGCGATCGCGACCCATCACTCCAGTGCCACCGCCCCCGCAGGTTCTTCTCCAGAAGCAATCTCCATTGCCCCAGGTGTTGAGGCTCAGCACTCGACCCTGTTCAACACGTTACGTCCCCTTAGCTCGGTCGCTAACTCCTTACGTTACCTGCCCTTGATGGAGCGGGCGATCGCCGTTAGCAACCCTGAAATTTTAGTCGAAGAATCAGTTTTCGAAGACGCTGAAGTCCGCTTAACCGGGGTCGGTCCGATTCAAATTGGCATGACACTGGAAGAAGCCACAGACGCGCTGGGACTGCCCCTCGTTCCCATTGGCAGTAACCTTGGCGGCGATTGCGCTTACTATCAACCAGATTCAGTGTCCCAGGCGTTGGGATTTATGGTGGTTGATAATCGGGTAATTCGGGTAGATGTGTGGCCGGGCAGTTCACTGGAGACGGTGAGTGGAGCCAAAATCGGCTCCACGAAGCAAGAATTAACCAATTTTTACCCCGACCAAATTGAGGCTGAGCCGAATCCTTACACCCAAGGCGAGTTCCTCACCCTAACGCCGCAGGATCCAGAACTAGCGCTCTTTAGACTCGTGTTTGAAACGGATGACGCTGGCAAGGTCGTGCAATATCGAGCTGGGCAATTTCCGGCGGTGACTTGGCCCGATGGCTGTGTCTAGGCGCTAGATTGTTCGGGGCGCGTCCCGAACTTGCTATGCCAAATCGTCTGGTGCACGCTTAGAGTCTTTGTCTGTGCAAACATGCAGACCCAGTGAATTGGTGGCCCTGGTGCGACGAGGCATTGGCCGCAGCCCGTCGGCATAAAAAGCTCATTTTTCTATTCATTGGCTATTCCAGCTGTCACTGATGACTGTGATGGAAGGAGAAGTATTTTCCAATGCGGCGATCGCAGACTAAATAGATAGCAGGTCGCTTGCACCACCTGAATGACGCCGAGCCGCTCTCAGTACTGACCCAGTCCGAAGACTATACCCTGTTCATCAAGGCGTTGCTGGATTTGCACCAAGCTGCATGAGAATAGCCCGCCACGGCTGTGCCAATTGGCTGGTTGCAGAAGGAGATTGCAATGCAAACTGAATTCGACATTTGGCCGTGGAGTGATGACCTGGCGGGCTACTAACAACATCGCATCGGATACCAGCAACTCGCTGATGGTGCGCGCGAGACTGTGCCAGGAAGTGTAAGTCTAAGTCTACTGAGATGAAGCTAACGTAACTTTACAGCTATCTCCTTTTTGTCCAATTCCTAACAAAACTGGAGTGCTCCAACACTTCAAATTAAGCAGAGCTGGCTTTTCCATTAGTCTAGTTTGTTGCTTTTGAACAACACGCTTACTGGCGGCAAAAGTAAGGATTCAGACTCAGTTCCACGGTAACGCACCCGGTCGCTGCCACTGAAGACCTTTAGCAAATCCACTAAGCTATGGCGACGAGATATGGCACACATTCACAAATAGCTTGGCGAAATTGGCGGAGCGTTTCAGGATGATTGGGCATCAATGGTAGAACTTGAGAATTGATATTTTGTGCCATTTTCTTGGCCTTAATTCACCTCGACCATCAAAAATACACCAGTTTGAGATCTTTACATCTCAACTATTAGGATGAGGTCCTTTGAAGACAAGTTGTTACTCAGCGTTCTCAAATAGGAGCTAACACCTATCGCCTTCTAAAGACAAATCTGCTCATATCTTTTGCACAATTAGGCTCTACAGATAAAGGTCAGTGAAATACCAACAGAGCCTTGAGCCCTAACAAATGGATCAGCAGATGTATTGATAGGTGTTGCTTCCCATTCACCAACGGCAACAAAGGGTGTTGCCAGAGAGGTCTCTTCATCAAGAGATGCATTAAAAGAATCAATTGAACCATCAGGATTATTCTTTCGAAATTCCCACTCAGGCCAATCACTTGGAGTTTGTGTCAGCTTAACGCTTGTGACACGAATATTGGATGACAGGAAAGTTGAGCTTAGAGTTCCCCGCCAAATCAGGCTAATAGGATACCCTGTATCAGGATCTAAAGGAGGTGCATCGAGACTTTTGTCAAAATTGTCGTTATCGGAAGTAATCACCACAACGGCTGCTTGATCTGTCGCTGTCCCTCCTGCTCCCTCTGCATTCAAAGTATAAATTGTAGTTGTGCTCGGGCTTACTGTACTTTGCCCCTGCAACGATACATCACCTAAATCTGGCGTAATGTTTGCAGTGTCAGCATTTTGTGTACCCCACGCAATGCCCACTGACTCGCCAGGACAAATCCACACCTGACGAAATCGGTCTGGATTTGCAGTATTTGTCCCCACAATAAGTGCAGCAGAAATCGGTTCAGGCCGATCTTGCGAGTCAGAGCTCTGGCTGCTAGACAACCAAAGCCACACAATGAATACCAACAAAATCAGACCGACTAAAATCAGCCCACCCACAATATAAGAAGCACCTAATGTATTAAATGCACTTGGATCAAACATCACTAAACCTCAAGATAAAGCATGAAAATTTTTCATTAAACATCCTGTGTTCTCGTTTGAATCTCTTCGCTCAAAGCTTGGTATGCTCTTCTCTGTAAGTTTTCTTACTCTTTTAAAAAAGGCAAGACTCGCTCAGAAGGAGTAAAGACTACTCAATTATCATCTTGTACTTTGATTTCAACTAGTTTCACCCCCAGCCAAATTCAGCTCGTTTTCAGCATGAATACATTCAGAAGGATTAAGATTTCCGCGACATGCCTCTGGGCACTCTTGAATCACACGGGCAATCGCGGCATTCTCTTGGACAATAGCATCGACAAGATTTTGGCCAGCTACTAGTAATACTGGGGCCATCGCTCGGATGAATATTAAAGCAATAAAATAAACAGCAATGGCAACTACAGCACCCATTAGGCCAGCAATCATAATTGCAACAATCAAGCCAAAAACCATTTCAATAATTGAACGCTCAACAATCCATTGAGGCACAACCAAAGATACTTTAATAAGCCCTAACCAGTGACAGGCATTCTGAAAGTGGCTGCGTGTAGAATTTAATTCTTCTTTAGATTCAAGACATTCTCCAGTGCCACAAATATCAGGCTCATTGTCTTCTTCTCCCTGAAAAAAATCTATAACAGACTCAATAATGTCAGTGACAATCTCAAACAACATTCAACCTCCTCGAAGATAATCCCCAAGTTAAAATGTGCTTTTTATTAGAGGAATGGGATAGTGCCGTCAAGTGTAAGAATTAAGCTAAAAATCTCACCAAGCATTACAACTAGGATGCGACCTTCTTAGTCTTAAGAGTATCTGTATAAACAAATCCATAGGCCAACTCAATGAGCAGAGAGAATCTATCAAAGGCCTGAACTTCAGTATCTCGTGTGCATCCTGAATGTTATTTCATACACTTCCCTTAACGGCACTTCCGGAAGGCAACAAAAATTGCGTATTGAGTTTGTCTGGTCGTCAAGACATTAGTTCCTTTTTTTAGGGCTTCGATACGCCCGAAAGGCATAGTGAACCACCCTCTATTAGAGTGCGTGCTCATCAGCAGGAAAAGACTATGTTGGTAACTTATAAAACTTAAGCAATTCGTTGCCCTTACTTGAAAACAGGGCTACCTCAGGGAACAACGCCATCGTGGTTAAGGTAACTCAGTCAACTTTTTCTGATTTGATAGCCTCTTCTCGCGCGCTCACATATCACTGGATTAAAGCGTGTAGGCAAACTTGTCCACCAGCATCCCCGGCACTAACGTGCCGCCGAGATCACGGAACCCGTAACTGCCCACTTCGGGAATGAACTGGGTTTCCTGGGTCAGGTCAATCAGATTCTCTCCCCAGAAGTTATAGAGGCTTTCGTCAAAGCGTAGGTTTTCAATCGGCGCGACAATTTTGCCATTCTCCACCCAGAAGCAGGCGTAGCGGGTCATGCCCGTGATGCGACCGTTGGGGCGATCGCTCCA
>CAZFWL010000124.1:0-7461 GCA_964522775.1 uncultured Halomicronema sp. | reverse complement strand
CTTCGATCGCGCGACAGGTTTCCTGGCATAAACTCAAGATGCGATCGCCATATTCCAGTAGTAAATGGCCAGCTTCAGTGAGTTGAGCGCGACGCCCGCCCCGGTCAAATAGGGGCACACTTAACTGACGTTCTAAATTCTGAACTTGAAGACTGACCGCTGGCTGGGAAACATAGAGGCTATCGGCAGCCCGCTTAAAACTGCCTTCAGTTGCGATCGCTTTAAGGATGCGCAACTGATCCAAGGTAAACGGAAGATCAGAAGACATAAAAACCTATCCAGAGAATCGAGTGAGACATAAAAATCAACAACAAACGCATCAGCATTTCATCGCAGTCACCCATCAATGCCATTAAGCCTGATGCTCCTCAAACTAATTCTTGGTTGAGGAAAAACAGAAGGATATTTAGCCTCCCCTAGATTACTCGTTCAGCGGAATTTCTCGATACTGCACCGTCAGAAAACTCAGCTTTTTTATGAAACAGCAGGTGATATTGAACTTTTTAAATTTACCTGGGATCGTGGGTCTTGGCCTCATGGACGGCCACTCGCGACCCTATTTTTCAGGAATTGATCAGGCACTTAACTTTCAACAAAAAGAAGCTTTAACTCAGGGTATACAGCAGGTCATCAGTACCACGCCAACCGGATTTGAGTCGTTCGACTTTAAATTTGCTCGGCAAGACGCCCGTATTTATCGCCTCAAAAATGGGGTGATTTTATTGGTCGTTACTGATGAACACCTCGATACCGTAGTTTACAACGACACTGTGGCTCAACTCAAAGACACTTTAGAGAGTGATCCCCACAGTGCGGTCTCAACCTTTCGACTACTGGCTGGCAGTACGACGCTTAATCGTCCCACTGAGACGGTCACCCCCTTGCCAGTAGAAACATCTCAGCCCACTGCGCCAATTGACCCACCTTCACCGACAGTTGAGACTGTCGCTAGTGGTAACGAGATCGCCACCTGGGATAACTATCTGAGCACCCTCAACACGCTGACTGATGCTACAGCTCAGTATTTGGGCAAGATTGTGGTAGCCAACACCTGGCGCACCACGCGACCCAAGAATGAGCAACTCAATATCATGCAACTCGATCGCAATGGTCACTTTAACCTGCATGCGGAGGCTCAGATTGCGACTGCGGCCCCGATTGAGCCAGCTTTGCATGCGATGCTTGATCAATGGGTCAATACTTTTATCAAGCGTTGCTCCATGATTATTCGTGATTATCACGTCCTGGTAATCGAGCAGCAGTTGACCCCAGAACAAAGAGCCGTTCTGCAGATCGATCAAGCCACAGCGGAATGAACTAGAAGTTCCACCTCGTCGAAACTGGAACGGATATCTGGCTTCACGAACCCCATGTAGTGCACCGTTTTGTCTCATCATGTTTCGCGGCAACTGCGCCTATTTTTCCTAAGGAGAACCGACCCCAATGGCCAAGACCGTCCGGCTAGAACCCATCGCTCAAGAAAGTTCCATCCAAACTAATGGCAACTTACTGTCCGTATTGCTGAATAAAGATTTGGATGTGCTGAAAGAATGTGGCGGTCGGGGCATGTGTGCAACCTGTCATATTTATGTCCAGGACGGGGCTGATTCGTTGACCCCGATCAACCGCCGTGAGCAGCGTACCCTCGAAGTGATCTCATCTTGCAAACCCAATTCACGTCTGGCTTGCCAGGCAAGGGTTATGGGCGAAGGGGTGGTAGTGGAATTGCCCCCTGGTATGTACGTCAATTCTTTGCAGGATATTGAAGCGTTAATCGGTCGTCGGGCGGAGGCGAATTTACTGCACCCCATCACGGGCGCAGTGCTGGTGGAGTCAGGCAAATTAATTACCCGCTCGATGCTGAAGCAGCTAGCCAGTACCGATACGTTTAGAGTGAGTGAGTATTACACGCAGTCTTCGGAAGTGTAGGGCAGTTGTTACGCGGTATGGCTTTGTTGACGTCAGGTGCCAGCACCAAAGTCAGCTAGCGCTTTAGTTTGATGACGATTTGAAGGGGACCGCGACGATGCGATCGCGGCCATTTTCCTTTGCCTGATAGAGGGCTTGGTCGGCCAGTTTGACCAAGTCGTCGGGAGCTTTTAGGGGGTGAGGATATAGGGCTGCAATGCCCATGCTAAGGGTGATCCACTTGCTCACTAGTGAACCCTTATGAGGAATCTGGGCGCGCGCGATCAGCACTCTAATCTTCTCAGCAATGGTCTCAGCTCCTTCAACATTGGTGTTTGGCAGCACAAGAGCAAATTCTTCGCCTCCATAGCGAGCGACAATGTCGGCTGGACGCTGAATGGCGCTGCGCAAAATGCCCGCAACGCGACGCAAACAGTCATCTCCAGCTTGGTGGCCATAGGCATCGTTATAGGCCTTGAAATGATCGATATCGACCATGATGAGGGCCATGGGTGACTGCTCGCGCATTAGTCGCCGCCACTCTTGATTGAGAAAGTGCTCGAATCGACGCCGGTTGGCGACCTGAGTTAGTCCATCGAGGTAGGCAAACCGTTTCAGCTTGCGATTAGCGCGAGTGAGGTAGTCATGCAGGCGATCGCGTTGAATAGCCGTGCTCACCAGCATCCCCACCGTTTCTAATAAACGAGTCTCTTCGGGCCGCCAGTCTCGCGGCTCCTGTGATTGCGCTGACAATAAGCCCCAAAGTTCTTCCCCTTCTAACAGCGGAATGGACAGGTCAGCTTGCACGTGAAAGAACTTCAAAAAACTGAGTTCGGCCTCGCTCAGCGGTTGTTGTTGTACATCGCCAATGCCAACTGGATGCCCCAACCGAAATTTTTCGAGATACACCGCTTTGACTGACCAGGGATGCCGCATTTTCCAATGCAGCATCGATTCGAACCCTGTAGTTTGCGCTTCAGCCATCACTTTGCCCGCATTTTTGCGCAGGTCGACGAGCACCAAGCGATCAAGCTGCAAATGCTGGCGCACGGCTTCAAATATCTCAGGCAAAACTTGGTCAACCTGTTCGGTGCGGTTGATCTCTTGAGACAGTTTGGCGATGAGGCGATCGCGCTGCATTTGTTGCATCAGCAACGCTTGCGCGGTGTGCTGCGCTGTCGTGTCAAAGGTGACCCCCACCATCCGAGTTACCTGACCGTCAGCATTACGCAACACCTGCCCTCGCTGTGACAGCCAACGAATGCGCTGATCTGGCAGCCGCACCCGAAACTCCGCAGCAAATTGCTGACGCGGGGCCATCGCTGCCGCGATGGCGGCCTCTAGGATCTCGCGATCAGCGGCATCAACTAGTTGTAAAAACGTTGTAGGCTGCCCATCAAAACTACCAGGGGCCAGGCCAAACAGCTGCTCTTGAGGTGAAGACCACAGAAGTTCTTGATTGACCAAATGCCAATCCCAAGTACCCACTGAAGCCGCTTCGAGTGAATGACGAAAGAAGTTGGTCTCAGTCTGCAACAAATCATTGGTATGTGCGTGGGCCGAGATATGACTGAAGATCAGATAGATGCCCTCTACGGCAGTCCCTTCCAGCCGGGGAATAATGCTGACGCGGCTATACCGTAGGGGTGTTTGAACGTCGCCAAGGGGCAGGCAGATGTCAGCGATTTCTCCTTTTAGCGCCTGCTTGAGTGGCAACTGCAATTGTTGATACAGCACTGGCCCCACAATGGCTTGCAAAAAGCTGCCCGGTAAATCTGCCGCCTCTGTCCGAAATGCTTTGAGGTAGGCCTCATTGGCGTAAATATGTCGCTCGTGGACATCTAAGCAGGCAGCCAAACTGGGAATCACGTCTACGATTTGCCGCAGTTGGCGATGTTGTTGCTCTAATTTCTGGACGATCGCTTGAGAGTCAGTCAGATCGCGGCTCAACACGGCTCCGTACTGTACCGTGCCTTTCTCATCGCGCAGAGGGACAGCGCGCAGGGCAAGACAGCGATTGCGCTGATGGCGATCGCGAAAATACAGTGTTTGTTCTGTCGCCCGGTCGCCTTTGAGGGCCTGCATACAGGGATAGTCATCCGGCCGCAATGTTTCCCCTGTAGCGGTGCAGAAGGTAACCATTTGCAGCCCGCAAAATCCCTCCTGATGGGCTTTTAGAAATGCCTTTGAGGTTTTGAAGCCGAGATTCTTAGCAGCCATCTCATTGGCATAAAGCAGGCAACCTTGGGCATCAAAAACTTGTACGCCTTCGCTGACTTGCTCTAACAGTGGCAAAAAAGTGGCCACCACCGGCGGAATGCCAGGAGCTGCATCGCTACTCATCGCAGTTGTCGAAGCTGCCAAGCTCCTGACAGAAGGTAAATCATCGTAGGTTGAATAGTGCGCCACACCAAAACGTGAATGAAGACATTGAGCGGGAGACAAAGTCCAAAACTAGCGCTAGCGCTGAGCCGATTAATGACCGGCTGATGGGAATCTATACGATTGACAAATAACCCGGGCAAAGCGAAACACTATTCCATCCTGACTAAGTCGAATTCGATAATTCCCGATGGATAACGCTGCAAAGACTTCGTTCTAACTTTTCTAGTAGTAAAGTGAACAATCTCTTGGCTGACAATCATAGATTTACCTAATTAATGCCCGCTCAGTCTTATTCAGTGCAGGCGTTAGGGGCGAAGGTGACAAATATTTGCCAAGTTGCCCAGTTCTAGCTTTTTTAGATAAAAAATGGCAACAGAATCCAACTTTTATTGAACTTAAGTTACCTTCGCTGCCGTTGTCTTAAAGCTGCTCAGGAAATCAGGCCGTTTAGGAAGTTTGCCAGGTGGTTGGCTTCATTTCGACAGAATGGTAGGCAACTGCAGATTGAGCGGGACAGCATTACCGAGAAGCAAAGTTGATCGACTTTGGGAAGAAACATGTATAGTTTTTATGTACTATTAGAGGGTGGGATTTTCGCTAAACTGGGCGATGCCTTGATGTTCAGTCTTGGGGACGCGGCGTGTCTTTGCGATTATCTACGTCTGAATGGGAGTGTTTGGAGTGGTTGCGGCAATGTTCCGGCGATCTCTCATCCAATTTGATCGCTCCGCCGTTGCCTCAGCTCACTACGGCCCGCCGCGATCGCCTCTGGCGGCAGCTCCAGCAAAAAGGACTCGTTGAGTTCGACGTGGTAGTAACACGGTTTGGACTCTCGGCACAGGGTCGGATGCTATTGCAGCTAGACCGCTCAGTGCTGCCGGTTACCCCAGATGAAAAATACGTTTTGCAATCCTGCCGCGATCGCAGCATCCACCCCGATCAGATTTGTCACAAGGTACCCCACAATGACCGACAAAAATTGGTCACAGGGCTCGCCAAACAAGGGCTGCTGCGCATCACCCGACAGCAGTTGGGTGAAATCTGGCTCACACCCGCTGGGGAAGCAGTTTTGCGTTACGATTATGCTCCTAAATGAAAGGGAGCTCTGGTTTGCGACAAGCCTAATTCAAGGCCAAAGTCGTTGTCTTGGTGATCGGTTCGGGCTCACAGAGCGATCGCATCAGAGCGCTACTGATAGTTTTATTGGTGATGCATGCTGGCCTGTAATTGCCCGCCTCCGTTAAAGCCTGGCGACGAATTAGCGGTTGTTGCCCCGAGTGGCGCTCTGCGTGAATCGGCAGCGCTGCAAGCCAGCCTCGCCCTTTGGGAAGGTCAGGACTATCGGATCAAGCTCATGCGCGGCTTTGATGCTCGTTGGGGCTACCTTGCGGGTACGGATGCCCACCGCCGTCAACAGTTGCAGGCGGCCTGGCAAGATCCTGACTGCCGTGGCGTGATCTGTGCGCGCGGGGGCTTTGGCGGCACTCGGCTGCTGGAGTCATGGCAGTGGCCCCCTGGTGAACCGAAATGGTTAATTGGCTTTTCAGACATCACCAGTCTGTTGTGGAGTTTGGGCCAACGAGGAATCTCTGGCGTTCATGGCCCCCTGATGACCACCCTTAGCCAAGAACCGGACTGGTCCCAACAGCGATTATTCGACTGGGTGGCGGGGCGATCGCTGTCGCCCTTGCCCGGTCAACCTTGGGCGTCAGGACAAGTGACAGGCCCCCTACTGCCCGCCAATTTAACCGTGGCGACCCATCTTTTGGGCACGGCCCACGAACCGGATTTGCGCGGGGCGATATTGGCCCTAGAAGATGTCACCGAAGCCCCCTATCGGCTTGATCGCATGCTGACTCACTGGCGCATGCTGGGCAAGCTCTCCCAACTTGGGGGCATTGCTCTGGGTCGTTTTAGTCGGTGTGAGCCCCCGGACAACGTGCCCAGTTTCAAGGTTGAGGAAGTATTGCGCGATCGCCTCGGCGACCTGGGGATTCCCGTGGTTGCAGAGTTGCCCTTTGGCCATGACGGTGTCAATGCAGCACTTCCAGTGGGCATTTCAGCCACTTTAGATGGCGATCACGGCACCCTAGCCATTCACTCACCAACCCCAACTAGCGATTCACCATCACAATAAAGGTATGGTTGCTCCCCCAACTGCGATGTTTCAGACGACCCGCCGCCGCCTAGCCCTGTGGTACACCACGGTCACCGCCATCGTGCTGCTGCTGTTTGCCAGTGGCGTCTATTGGTATGTGCGGACAACGCTGGTGGAACGGGTGGACGACACCCTTAACCATGTGGTGGAAATTGTGCAGCGATCGCTGGTGATTGAGCCTGGTGCTGCCACAGACGAGCAAGTGCTCACAGCGGTGGGTAAAGTGGCCCCTGCTCTCAAGGTCAATGTGGAAGCCAGCTTTCGGGACAACACGACGACCACTGAAGATGATCACATCGATTTGGAGTGGTTTAGCCCAACTGGCGACTTGCTGTGGTCAACTCTGTCAGAGCCCTTGGATTTACCGGTAAAAGTCAACCCTGAGGGCAAGACCGTTCCCATTGACGCTGAACATGTGGTGCGACAAGTGACCGATCGCATCGTATCGGGTAACCAAATTTTGGGCTATCTGCGGGTCAGCCACCCCTGGTTTGAAGTCACAAAGCCCAGTCGGCAACTGTTACAAGACCTCTGTCTGGGCCTGAGTCTGATGATTTCAGCCGTGGCCACCATTGGCTGGCTGCTATCAGGCATTGCGATCGCTCCGGTACGTGAGTCATACCAGCAGCTGAAACAATTCACCGCCGATGCCTCCCACGAGCTGCGCAACCCCATTGCCGTCATTCAAACCAACGCGCAGGTGGCTTTGGCTGATCCAGAGCCTGATGCTGTAGCCCAACAGCAGCAGTTGCAAGTCATCGAGCGGCTAACTCGACGGCTAGGGCGACTAGTGGATGATTTGCTGTTTCTCGCACGTCAAGAAGGGGGGCTTGTTCCCTTTGAGGCGGAACCCGTCGATATTTCCATGTTGCTGACCGATGTGATCGAGGAGCAGGGCGCGGTCGCCGATCACAAACACATTCATCTAGATTGCCAAGCCTGTGAACCAGCGCTGGTTTCCCTAGCGGGCGAGCCCTCGTCCTGCCCAGCAACCATGCCGCCTAACTGGA
>CAZFWL010000123.1:0-7540 GCA_964522775.1 uncultured Halomicronema sp. | reverse complement strand
AAGGAACCGATTTAAGAAGCCAAACTCCCGGTCAAACATGACGGGGAGGCCAGCATTCAATGCGCCCCCAAAAGCAGTAAACACAATGATGCCAGCGCCTAAAAATTGGCCGTAGTTGCGGCTATCGCCAAATAATCCTTCGGGTACATTTTGAAATAGAGCGCCAAATAAGATCAGCCACATTACCGGCTGTACGACCCCAGCAACGAGGGTAGACGGCCGTCGCTGAAGCTGAATAAACAACCTTCGAGTCATCGCGACCGTCTCTTGCCAAAATTCAGGAGAAAACAAGCCCGGTGTTGTCGCCGGAGCATCATTGCGAAGCTGTGCCTTCCACTGACGCAACTCAGGACTATCCAGAGAAGATTTTGGTTTGGGGGTCAGAGTAGTGCTCATAGGAATCTCTAAAACTTTGGGCTAAGTCGTCGATGTGTTAACGCTGTTCGCTACCTGCATGTATGTTAGCGGGGCGATAGCGGCCACAGTGGAAATCTTTAGCTGCCTTTCATAGCTTGTTTCCGTTCCGCTTTGAGGTCGCGGCTACCGGCAGCCGCAATTTCAGCATCCATCAGAGTGCGGCCCGTCGCAGCCAGGTACACATCATCCAGACTCGGGCGCGACTGCGAGATTCCAAACATCGGTAAGCTAGCGTCCTTCAACGCCTGCTGAACAGTTATTAGGGCATCGGATTGGGCGGTGACTACCAGATTCAGGGAGTTGCCTTGGGCTTCGTTGACAATCACTTCCTCTACACAGGGCAACTCTTGCAGCAGAGTTTTGGCTTGGTCGGCCTCGCCGTCGGGGGTGAATTCACGAATGCGTAAGGTGATGCGATCGCCGCCCACTCGATCTTTCAACTCATTGGGCGTGCCTACGGCGATCACTGTGCCCTGATCAATAATGGCGACGCGATCGGATAGGGCGTCCACTTCTTCTAAATAATGGCTAGTGAGTAGGACTGTGGTACCCGCTTCGCGTAACTGTCGCAAAAATTGCCAAACCGCTGAACGAGTTTCAATATCTAAGCCGACGGTCGGTTCATCTAATACTAGGACGTCTGGTTGGTGTAATAGCCCCATCGCCAAATCCAGGCGTTTCTTCAGTCCACCGGAATAAGTGCCGGACTTTTTATCAGCCCAGTCGCTGAGTTCTAGCAAGCCAATCATTTGCTGGATGCGATCGCGGGCTACCTTAGCTGGCATGTGATACAGCGCGGCTTGCAGTTGCAGCAGTTCCCGCCCCGTCAACACCTTATCTAAAGAAACATCTTGAGCGATGTAGCCCAACCGCTGCCGAGCCAAAGACGGATTATCGAGCACTGACTCGCCACTGATTTCGACCTTGCCTGCGTCTGGACTACTTAACGTGCAAAGGCAACGAATCGTCGTCGTTTTCCCCGCACCATTCGGCCCTAGCAAACCAAAGATTTCTCCTGGCTCAATGGTGAACGAGACGTCCCTCACCGCTTCGACATCGCCGTAGCGCTTCTTTAACCCTTCGACTAACACCGCTGGCGGCATAGGCTCACCTGATTGGTTCTACTAACAAGAATACATGGGCTATTCTACCGAAGTCAGAAGCTGTGTTTCAGCGAGTCCTGGTAACTAATACTGCGGCTGGGTACGCTCCTTAGTCACCCCAGGTGGGCTGGAGAGGCGCTGGCAGGGTCAAATACGGCGGAGTGTAACCACCATACATAGCCTGGGTGGTGAGCAAGACCTGATTGAGCGCTTTGACAGTGGCAGCGTCAGCCCGACGCGGTACGGCAATGCGCGTCATGTAAGCGGGGGCGAAGATCGAGTCAAAGTGATGGTTGAACTTGGGTAAAACCTGTTGGCGTCCCCCTTCAGCAAACAGCAAATCGATCGCGCCATCAGCTTGGAGGACAAACAGCGGATCTTGCAGCATGACGAGGGGCAATGACACAGAGACTTCGCCGCTGTTATTAGAGAATCGCCAGTTGAGATTGGCTGCCGCTTCTGGGGTGAGTTGCGGAAAAATTTGCTGCAGGTTCTCATCGGTGAGACGGCGAACGCGAGGCGCTGTGGTGGTGCGAGTGTCGGGCCAGCCTGCGAGACGGAAGTCGAGATTGTTGAGCCCGTGCAAAACAGCCGGAGCCGCATTGCCATCGGCCCCGGCCACTCGTTTCAGTTCGGGGCGATACTTTTCGACTAGATGGAGCAGGGCGAGTTGATTTGGCGGTAACTGGGACGGTGTTTGATTGGACGAGAGGCTACTCGCGGTACTCACCAACTGCATAAAGGTGTCGCGATCCCAGCGTTCGAGATCGCCGTTAGACACCATCTTGAACCACAGATCACCCATGGCAGCAAGGGTGGGGGCTTCGTCTGGGGTGAGCGCCATCAAATTAGGAACGACATAGTTGTCGAGACCGTAGCGCTTTATATTTTGGCCGTTGCCCCATTGTTTATTCAGATCGGGCATATCCCGCAGGAAGGGGTAAATGGCGCGGGTGAATTCCAAATAATCGATGCTTTTGCGATCGCTGGGCTGAAATTCGGCATAGACGAGATCGCTCAATCGCTTGGCCATTGCCACCGATAGCAGCGAAAAGGCCTCGGTCGAGATATCCAGCTGATGGCTTTGTAAAAGACGAAACACCTCTGCTTCTTGGCTGGCCGCATCGGTGTAGCCCGTTTCGAGCTCTCGGATAGCTGCTTGCACCGCATTAATCTCGGCGACCAGATGGGGCTGCCACCGCTTCAGCGCGCGCCAAAACTGTGGATTGAAGGCCTGATCACAAAACAGCAGCGTCAGTAGCTCTGAATCAGATAGACCGGGAGTATTCTTTTGAAAGAACGTGACGAAATGACGTCGCGCGATGGGATAGCTCTCTGCTGCGGGCCAACTGGTAATGGCTTCAGTGCGGGTGGCGAACAGTCCCAGAATCCGTGACGTATCCATCTGGTTAACCGATCGCCGTCCCAGCTCATCGGTCAGGCCAATGTCAGTCCAAAAATCTTGGTCGTAGTAGTCGTTAATCGCGGTCAGAATCTCGTCGCCATGGGTGGCGGCTAGGGCGGCTAGCTGGTCTTTGAGCGCTGCTTCTAAACTGCGGCGGCGAGCATAGTGGTGATGGTAATCGAGTGCTGCCTGCTCGAGCTCATCGGGAAATAAAGAGATGCCCTGTTGGCTCGTATAGGCAATATTCAGCGCATGGACGGCTGGGGTGTCTTCAGCGGCGGTGGGCGTCGGTAACGGCAGGCGGCCAAGGGAAATGGTCGTACTGGTGGATTCAGCGTCGGTGTAGTCCTGTTTCGTCGACTCGGCCTCAACCTGGGCGATCGCCTCTACTCGCACCCAAGGCTCCGCTGGCGTCGTCAGGGGCGATCGCAGCAGATATTGCTTGTTGGTCAGCTCCTGCTCGTATTTGTAAAACGATTGCACTGAGCCAGCTCCGGCATAGAGGTCTTGCTCGCGCAGGTAAGGGAATTCCAGCGTGGTGAGATGCGTTTCTACCAGGGGGAGTAGCTCCTGCAAAGGCACATCTGCCTTTTGTGCGGCCCAAAAGAGATGCCCTAAAAAGGGGCGGAGATAGTAGGCATCGGTGTCGAAGACCTTGTTGCTAATCAGCTCCTCGTGTTCGCCACGCCCGAGATCTGCGGCAATGAGCGGAATGGCTGGATTCCGCTGCAAATGCCAAAAAAATTTGTTGTCCAAGACTTGCTGTTGCCCTGGCGGTACCGTATTGCGGATGATCTCGTAGGTTTCACGGGATAGCGGTGGCACCACCACCCCGTTAGACAGCACAAACGTGATGCTGTTGTCCGCATTCACCGTGTATGTAGCGCCCTCCAGCAAGCGGATCGAGCGCCTGGGTTCAACCCCTGTGAGAGCGACAAATCCCCCGGTTTGCACCTCAGCGAGAAAGGCATCTTTACCGCGCAATAGTCCTTGCCACAAATCGGCAAACCGACTCTTGGGGATGGGCAGAATATAGCCAGTGGCGGCTCGGGATGCCGGGGCAGCAGCGAACGCCCTTTCCGTCGCAGGGCTGACCAGATACATGCCACTCAAACTGCCGGTCAGCAAGGCCAGCGTGATCCAGTGGCGACGAGTCCAGCGCTGGCACAAAGGCAACAAACTTTGAGTGAAAAAGCGCGATCGCACGATGCAACGAACCTATGACTGCCGCCCAGTATATCGACGATTTCTTCAGGGGGAGTCACTTCCGTAAAGATGACAAAACGGTGCTGGGCTGTTTCGTCAGCCTATTGAGCCAACCCATTACTGGTCGTAACTACCACCGACGCTGATGGGGGTGCCAACAATCTCCGCCCGGGTGATGTCAAGGTTGTCTAACGTCGCTCCGGCTACATCGACAAAGTAGAGCTTAGCTTCGGTCAAATTGACATTCGTCAGGTTCGCATTCCGGAAGCTCGCGTTAGTTAAAAACGCATCAGCAAGAACTGAACCTTGTAGGTTAGCCCCCTCCAGATCAGCTCCCTCTAGATTGGCTTCGGTTAAGTTAGCGTTGGTCAAATCAGCCTGTCGCAAATCGGCCCCAATCAGATGCGCCTGTGACAAATCCGCCCCAGACAAATTACAGCCGTAGCAGGTGTTTGTTGTCAGCAGCTGTTCGACATGAGCTGGATCCTCAGCCCAAGCGGGTGCCGCGATCGCCATGGGAAGCGCGATAGACAACATAGCAGTGGTGAACAGTTTCATCAGTTCCCCCTTTCGACAAAAACTGTGGCAAGGGAACAGCATTATTTGTGCTGCCATATTCTTGCGGTCTCAAAAAACCGCAAAAGTATTAGTAACGACTAAGCAATCGCTCTCTCGCTAGTGATACAGGCTGACTAGGTTCATAAGTAGAAATCACTAACTATAAAAAGTGATTCACACTACAAAACAATTTAACGTGTGACCTAGACTACTAACTCGATAAAGCGCTTTAACTTTTCATTACTTATGGCTTCAACAACAATGTAAAGTCGTGACGCTTTTGAGCCACGTGAGGAAAGTTCCTCGCCACATCTTTATGATGTCACGTTTTTTCTGTGGTGCAAGCCTGAAATGCCTGTCTGTCAAGAATCTTAGAGATTGCTAGCTCTAACTATTGATAGAGATTCTTCTCTTAGTCTTTATAAAAAGGACGGATATTTTCCGGGACAATTGGTCAATATAGGGTAGGTAAAACCAGCTAAGCAATTTGTGGCTTTTAGCGACATTCCATCATTCGATGGATTTTAGATAAATGGAGTTTTGTGATTAACCTTGACATTTCAAAATGGAGAAGAGCTGAACGATTGACTCGGTCCTCTTTGACTAAATTTCTTTCGTGAATATGTTAGGTTGAGGCTGTTGGAAGCCCACTTCACACTCCACATTGCAAACTCAGCTACACCCCCTGTGGAAATATGCTTTGTCAAACTTGTCAACGGAACTCAGATTGCCTGCCAGCGGCGTTGGCGGCTAACGATACCCGACTGTATGCCCTATTAGAAAAATTAGAGAACTGCGATCGCCACGTGGCAGCAAAATCAACTCCGAAGGCAGCCCCAGTGGCGCGTCGTCAATTCATGCAAATGCTGAGGCGACACCCTGCCTAGAGGCGGCTGTTATCGTCTATCTGTGCGAATTTACCTGCTCTCAGTTGTCGTTCTGTAGACCTTCATTCACAGGCTCTTATCAAACGTAGGGTCTTTGACTAATTGTCGCTTCACGCTTTGTCTGATCGACCCAGTGCCCGATTTCCCTATTTTCTTCGCCAATTTGTTGATGCGGGGTCGTAGGCCTGTGGCAAGCTAGCTGGTGTTGTGTTTTCTCAGCGTTGCCATGACGACCGCTTCAATGCCTGTTTGGACTCTCCGAGGTCATGACTTTCGCTGGGGCGATCGCACTTATGTGATGGGTGTCCTCAACGTCACGCCTGACAGCTTTAGCGACGGCGGCCAGTTTAATACGTTGTCGAGGGCACTGGCTCAAGCCGGTGCCCTGGTCAAGTCTGGAGTTGATATTTTAGACATTGGCGGTCAATCGACCCGTCCCGGTGCGGCACAAATCTCTATCGAAGAAGAGCAACAGCGAGTTGTCCCAGTGATTGAGGCGATTCGCGCCAGTGACGATGCCCGGCTGTCGCAGACAATCATTTCAGTGGATACCACTCAGTCCTCTGTCGCACGAGCGGCGGTGCGCGCTGGCGCAGATTTGGTTAATGACATTTCTGGTGGCACGTTTGATTCAGCCATGTTTTCTACGGTGGCTGATCTGGGGGTGCCGATCATTCTGATGCACATTCGCGGCACTCCCGAAACAATGCAGCAGCAAACTGATTACATCGATTTGATTGGCGAAATCTATGACTTTCTCGAGCGACAGATCGAAATAGCTCAGGCTGCAGGTTTGGGGGCTCACCAAATCGCGATCGATCCTGGCATCGGGTTTGCCAAAACCTATCCGCAAAATTTAGAAATCCTCCGGCAGATTCCGGTCTTTCGGCAACTCAACTGCCCAATCCTCATTGGGCCATCCCGCAAAAGTTTTATTGGTTGGCTCCTAAATCAGCCCGAACCTCAAAAACGCGTCTGGGGAACTGCCGCTGCCTGTTGCGCCGCGATCTCTGGTGGAGCTCACATCATTCGGGTCCATGACGGTGACGAAATGGTACAAGTCACAAAAGTCGCTGATGCCATCTGGCGTCAGCGACTTCCTAATGATTGCGCTCCTGTGAGCTGATCAGATGTCAGTTCACTCTTAATGAGACTGTGAGTGACGACGCTGACTTAACGGAAACGGACATCCCGGAAGATGACGCGCGTGTTGAAACCTTCACGCCGCAGTTCGAGAACGCGAATTATGGCGTCTTCTTCACTGCTGAATGCTCCCGCGTTGATGAAATTGCCTTGTCGCGATGAGCTATCCATAAAGGCATCGGGGAAAAAGCGCTGCACTTCCCTCAGCGTACTGTCCCCCCCAAACACTGCAGCTACATAGGCATCTTGGACCCTGGGATCAACGCCGCTGCCACCACCAGTGTCCCCATCACAAGGTTGATTGTTGGGGAAATCGGCTGGCGGAATATTGTTCTGTCCACCACCGACACTGTTTTCTCGCAGAATGCGTGCCCCGCTATTGTTGTAAATCTCTAAGAAGGTACTTTCTGAACAGTAGTCATAGCGGGCGTAGTATCGAAGCGGCTGATTAGTCAGCCCTCCATTGGAAACATAACTGACTGTTCGCTCAAACTGGTTGATGGGATTTTCCAAGCTCGCCAACGCACCATTGACTTCTTGAGCACTAGTCCGACGGTTAAAAACGTTCATCAACCGCTGACCATTCGAGTTATTGAAGACTCGTACAGCATAGGTTTGGGTTTCAAAAAAGAGCAGGGTGCCTTGAACCGTTCCCCCGCCACCATCACCAACGCCAACACCTGGTGGCACATTAAAGACGGAGACGAACTCGGCATCTTCTACCCGAATGACACTAACTTCTCCACCGGGGCCAAAGTTTTGGTCGAGAATGAAGAAACGAGCAAAGCTGCCTGCTGGATCTTGAGGCTTGGCAAAGACTT
>CAZFWL010000122.1:974-7546 GCA_964522775.1 uncultured Halomicronema sp. | reverse complement strand
TCAACTATGACAGATCCCAATATTGGGCAGAAACTTGCGAATCGCTACGAGCTGATGGAACTCGTAGGGCAAGGGGCAATGGGCAAGGTCTATCGAGCAGAAGACACATTGCTAGGGGGCGTCATTGTTGCCGTCAAATTTTTATCTCAAACTTTGCTGACGGATAAGATGCGCGATCGCTTCGTTCAGGAAGCGACGACCTGTGCGCAACTTGGCCAAAACAGCATTCATGTGGTGCGTGTGACTGACTACGGTGTCAATGAAGATGATATTCCCTTCTACGTGATGGAGTATCTGCAGGGAGAAAGTCTCAGCATTTTGATCAGTCAAAAAGCCCTGCCGCTGCCCCGATTTTTGGGCATCATCCGTCAAATTTGTCTTGGTCTCAAATCAGCCCACGATGGAATTCGTGTTCGGGGTTACGATCGCCCTATTCCGATTATTCATCGAGACATTAAGCCCAGCAATATTTTAGTCACGCAGGATCCGACCTTGGGAGAACTGGCGAAGGTCCTTGACTTTGGCATCGCTAAACTAATGCAAACCGATAGTGAACAAACCAGTTCTTTTATGGGCACGCTGGCCTATGCCTCGCCGGAACAAATGGAAGGCAAAGAGCTGGATAATCGCTCTGACATCTACAGCCTTGGAATTTTGATGTACCAAATGCTCACTGGGCATTTGCCGCTACGAGCCGCCAGTCATACCTTTGGTGGTTGGTATAAGGTTCACCATACTGCGCCGCCGACACCCATGGGTCAGGTTGCACCTGACCTGCAAATTCCCCACGTGTTGGAATCCTTGGTGATGAGCTGCTTGGAAAAGCAGGTGGATAAGCGCCCCCAAAATATTGTGGCGATACTCAAGACGTTAGAGCCGCTTGAACAACGCTATGGCTCAGGTTTCCGAGTGGGGCAGAGAATTGGGGCTGCCCTATCGCGGGTACCGATCGCGCCCAAAACTGAAAAATCGACAGCTGCTGAAGTTTCTTCAGATGCTCTCTCAACCACGGAAAGAGATGTCTGTCGCTTAGCCTCTTGGCCGCAAAATAAGCCGATTGCTGAAATCGTCTTTCCTCACATTCTGCAAACTAGTGAGGGATCCCTCTCAACGTTGTGGGTGATGATGCCGCCGCAAGAGATTGCTAAACGGCTGCGAGCTACCCGCTACAACACTTTCATTTGCACCATGTCGCCCCATCCGATGGCCTTATGGTTAACCGTTTTGTACAGCCCTAAGCATGGACCACGCTGGCTGCCTTGTTTCCTTGATCTCAAGACGCAAACGGGTCAAGAAATTGCCTTTCACTTGGGCCAGAGTGGTGAATACAAAGTACTTTACTTCTCTACTCAAGAACCTCAGCAGTGTGCCCATGTGGTTACATGCAGCATTGCGACCCCGCAGCAACAAATGCTGCAAAGTTGGGTCATGACCGCCCGCACTCATCCATCTGTCGGGAGCCCGAATTTCAGCAAAAAAATGCTGCGTGACGAACTCAACAATAACCTCAAGGAAAAGGTCTTGCAGCACCTGGATTCGATCTATCTAGATACCGACTGATCTTTTCTAGTCGTAAGCGATCGCCGTTGGCATAACTAACTCTTTAATCAGCCTTAGGAAAATATAAAACTGGATGCCAGCTGTGACGCAAAATTTCACGGGTCAGGCTGGGGACTGACCAGCGCAGCAATCCACCAATGCCACGGGAGGATGTGGCGATCGCGCCAATATCATAGCGATCAGCTGCTCTCAAGATTTCGGTGAGTGGGTCACCTTCGACAACGAGTGTCTCCACGTTGAGCTTTAATGCCCGCAGAGTTTCTGCAACTTGGTCTAGATGTTGCTGCGCTTCTTCAATCGGATGATCCCCTTGCAGCTCGCGACGAATGTTGTCATCCACGACCCAGAGCAACCAGTATTGATGATTTTCGGGAGGTGGACTCTGCTGAATTCGTTGCTTGAGAGTTTCTAAAAAATCTCTGGATCCAGCAGTTCCATCATAGGGAATTAGCAAATACTGGAACAGATTTCGGCAGCGCAGAGTGAGCTCGGCAGTCGTAAACGTTGCAACTAATTGCGGCCGCAAAATCATCATGGGCACTGGCGTGGTTTCCACGAGCTTCATCGTGGTGCTGCCAAACAGCTTTTCAGCCAGGATGTTGCGGGTCGGCATGCCTAAAAAGAGTACTTCGCAGCCTGTGGTCTCTACCTTTTGCAAAATATTGCTGCTGGCTCTACCGCCGCTCACCATGACTTTGACATCAAGGCCTTCAGGGACAGTTTGAATCGCTTCTTTGAGGCTAGCTTGGGCGGCAGCTACGTCATCCTCATCCACTTTTGGGACGCTGCGATCGGTTTCAACTGGCACATTATGAAAAAAGGTGACTTGTTTGAACCCACTCTCTGCCAGGCTGGGAAGGGCATATGCCAAACGAAAAAGTCCATCTTCTAAATCGGTACTGATCAGAGCTTTCTGAAACATCAACAGGCTACCCCACAGAGCGCTAGCGTCCTTATCATGATGCATTTAAGCACCAGCAGCAATCAAAGATCGGTATACAGTAACAACCGCTTAAGTATCTCAGTGTTGCGTATTGACCTGAACATCGCATTGATGTCTGGTCATTCAACTTCTTCAGAGGTCAGCGATAAGCAAGACGCAGCAGAAATTCTTCGACAGTTGAAAGAGAAAGTTTGGGCTGGAGCAATGGCCCCATCTAACTACACTGGATACAACTCCCCTGGTTGATCATCCGACAGCTTGAGCATTCCGATAAGCGGTGTAATTTGAAAGAGCTATAAGCTCTTGTGAAGGCTTATCGCAATGCCAATGAAAAATGTGATGGCGCAGAATCGGCTTGCTGATGAAACGAAAACAGCCGCTTCTGTCGCGAAAAGATGAATGTCGTTGCTAGTTCCTCTTACAGGCAGCGAGGATTGTGATGAGCTGCGTGAGTGAAACTTAGGCCAATGCTGAAGCTGGAAAGGTTAGTCAAATTTGAGAAAGTTAAGGTAAACGCCCCAGCATCCCCGGCTCAATTCTGAGTTGAACTCAGCGAGAGAAGGAGGTCGCCCCTTAGTCGATACTGTCAATGACGATGCTTATGCGGCGGAGTCAATGCCCCACTCGTGCTTTAAGAACTGTTTGTACATGGTTTCGCGCATCATCATTTGCTCATAAAGCTTGACCAAGAACTCTTGGGCTTGCTCTCGACTCATTTTGTCGACTTGGGTCTCAAAGGAACGCAAGCTAAACTTTTGCTCCAAAGTGAGTTTTGTGGGTTCGGTCATGGTTCAATCATCCAACTTGAGAAACAACCCTTGCCAGAATGTGTGAGACAGATTCACTCGCAAGTTGTGTTTGTTCTACCCGCGATCGCCTCTAACTTCCGCAAGTGGTTACGAATATCTTACAAAATGTAAAAACAATTTGACAAATAGACTACTGTTTAGTGCGTGATTGCTAAGTAGGCTACCGTTTCTCAGATAAAAATTTCTGGAAGAAAGAAATTGTGCTCATAGCTGGCGTTCGCGACGCAGCATTTGACGGTAGGCACCCCATCCTGTGATGAGCATGGCGCTAGCAAAGGCGATTAAGAAAGTCAGATGGGGAGTAAGTTCCTCTCCTATTTCGGCGCTGTCAACCGCTGCTTGCAAGGCCAAAATCATGTGATAAACCGGATTGTATTTGGCGAGCGTCAGTAGCGAATCGGGAAAAAGACGGATTGGCAAGAAGGCCCCCCCGAGCAGCAGTAGGGGAACTCCAAAGGCCGCCACTAATGCATTGACATCTTCGGTGCGTCTTGCCAGTTGCGTGCCCAAAATGAAGCCCAGTCCCACGTATGCGGCAATGCTGAGCAAAATAATTAGGATCGCCAGCGGTAGAGAGCCGGTGAACTCTGCGCCAACCGCAATCGCAATCGCCCATACCAACAAGGCTTGCGCTAAGCCAATGCCACAGTGGACGATAAAAATGCCCAAAAAATAAGCTACGCCGCTTAGGGGGGAGAGAAATAAGCGCTTGAGCGTTTGTTGCTCGCGTTCCGCGACCACAGTGGCCACACTACCGCCTAAGCAACTAAAGAAGAGTGCTGCCCCCACCAGCGTAGGAGCAGCGGCCTGTTGATAGGCAGCGGCAGTGTCAATCTGAGCTCGTTCGGCCAAAATCAAGCTATTCATGACCAGCATGAGAATTGGAAATACCGCCCAAAAAATCAAGCTGCGCCGCCGCCGCCAAAGCTCTTGCCAAATGCGTTGGGCAACCGCGATCGTTTCCTGCAGGGTTTTGACTACCATACTGATGACTTTTGATGCCTTATCCTGCCTTCGCTACGTTACCAATGTAAGTTGACATGCCACAATGGATTCACCCTAGAATAATGCCTGTTGTCAGCAACTTGAGGGTGGTCACCGAACGTTAGCCATTGCTTGCATCGGTCTTCAGGAATTTGTGGGATTTATCAGCACTAAGGATTTGCTAGCTGGAGATAGCATTGATCAGCCTGCTCAAAAAAACTCGGGATGTTTTAATGCGTTGGTGGCGTGATTTCACGCTACAAACGCGTTTGCTGGCAGGTGCAACTCTGGTGGTCTCTTTGCTTATGAGTGGCCTGACCTTCTGGGCAGTGAACTCAATTCAGCAAGATGCCCGCTTTAATGACACTCGGTTTGGCCGCGACTTGGGCTTGCTTTTGTCAGCGAATGTCGCTCCCCTCGTATACGAAGGCAACACTGAAGAGTTGGCCCGTTTTTCTTACAGCTTCTACCAGAGCACGTCGAGCGTGCGTTATATGCTCTACGCGGATGACGAGGGCGCTATCTACTTCGGCATCCCTTATTCTGATGCGTCCGTCCAAAGCTCTCTTACGCTGCGCCGCCGCATGCAGCTACCGGACGATTACGCTAGAAACGCTAATCTTCCTTTTGTTCGGCAACATCTAACCCCTGCTGGAGAAGTCACGGATGTTTTCGTGCCGATCAAGTATGACGGCAACTATCTAGGGGTTCTAGCTCTGGGTATTAACCCTAATCCGACTGTCGTCGCCTCGTCTAACTTGACTCGGGATGTCACCGTAGCGGTTTTCGTGGCGATTTGGGCCATGGTTATCTTGGGTGCGGTGTTTAATGCCCTGACCATTACTCAGCCCATTAAAGAGCTACTGACAGGAGTGAAAAATATCGCTGCAGGTAACTTTCAGCAGCGGATTGATTTGCCCTTGGGTGGCGAGCTAGGAGAGTTGATTTACAGCTTCAACGATATGGCAGAGCGCCTAGAGCGCTACGAAGAGCAGAATATCGAAGAATTAACCGCCGAGAAAGCTAAGCTCGAAACGCTCGTGTCCACATTTGCTGACGGCGCCATTTTGCTCGACACCAACATGCATGTGGTGTTGGTGAATCCTGCGGCTCGTCGAATCTTCGGCTGGGAAGGGCGTGACCTGGCCAATGCGACCGTTTTGCAACACTTCCCGAATGCGGTGAGAGTGCAACTTACGCGTCCACTCTTTATGGCCTCAGCCGGTGAGTCAGAGGGGATGGAATTTCGCATCGTGCTGACTGAACCCACGAGTCGGACGATTCGGGTGCTCCTGAATACGGTGCTTGATCCGGCTCGCGAAAACGTTAAAGGGATTGCGATTACGGTCCAAGATGTAACGCGTGAGGTGGCGTTGAATGAAGCTAAGAGTCAGTTTATTAGCAATGTCTCCCATGAGCTCCGGACTCCCCTATTCAATATCAAGTCATTTATTGAAACGCTTCATGAATATGGGGATGACCTGAGTACTGAGGAACGCAAAGAGTTTTTAGAAACGACCAATCATGAAACAGATCGCCTGACACGCTTAGTGAATGATGTACTTGACCTGTCACGGCTGGAGTCAAATCGTCGTTATCAGTTTGGCGAGGTAGAAGTCGCTCAACCCATTGAGCAAACCCTTCGAACTTATCAGCTTAATGCTCGGGATAAAAAAGTAAGCCTGCACCACGATATCGCAGCCAATTTACCGCCAGTACGCGGCAACTATGATTTGCTGTTACAAGTACTCGGTAATTTGATTGGTAACTCGCTGAAGTTCACCGAAGCGGGTGGGCAGGTGAAGATTCGGGCACATCAGCTGCCCAATCAAAATCATCCTAATAGTCTGGATGAATTCATTCGCATTGAAGTGGCCGATACTGGCATTGGTATTGCGGCGGAGGATCAAGAGGCTATTTTCGATCGCTTCTTCCGAGTTGAAAACCGAGTACATACCCTGGAAGGAACTGGCCTAGGACTTTCGATTGTGAAGAACATCGTCGAGAAGCACGGTAGCCAAGTTCATTTGGTCAGTGAGGTAAGTGTGGGGACGACATTCTGGTTTGACTTGCCGGTCTATCAGTCCGAAACTCCGACTATGGTTATGGTATCGACTCCAGGAGACATCGAGAGTGAGGCCGAAGAGTCTTCGGAGCTTTTATCAACCCCAAGCAGTAGCGATAATTGATCCTTTATTGCATTGATTTTGTGGGAAACAGCTGTCACCCAGCAACCTGGCTCCCGGGTTGCTGGGTGACAGCTGTTTGATTGACCT